>JAUTWX010000406.1 GCA_030838385.1 Acidobacteriaceae bacterium | reverse complement strand
GCCTGCATTCCGGCGCTACGCCGCTACGCTGCCGCTTTATTGCACAACCGGCAGGATGCAGACGACCTTGTGCAGGACTGCCTAGTACGAGCGCTCGACAAGCTGCACACCAGGCGCGACGACGCCGATGTGCGGGCTTGGCTATTCACCATCATGCACAACGTGTTCCTCAGCGAGCTCCGTCGTGCCAAGGTGCGTCCGACCGGTGAACCAATGGTCGAGACGCATGAATCAGCCATGCGCATGCATGGCAATCAGGAAAGCAATCTTGACTCGTGGGACGTGCTGCGCGGCCTCAAACAGCTGCCGATCGAGCAACGCACCATCATCCTACTGGTGTCGGTCGAGGACCTTTCCTATGCTGAGGCGGCGCATGTGCTGGGCATCCCGGTCGGCACGGTGATGTCGCGCCTGGCGCGCGGCCGTGAGCGACTGCGTCAACTGACCCACAAACCGCGCAGTCCGACCGGCCCTGCGGAAGGTCAAATCAGCGACCCGAATGGCCGATTTCCGAGGAAGAGCTACACGCCTATGTAGACAACCAACTCGACCCGACCGGCAGCATCCCGATGCCTCGCTGCGACACTACACTCTGTAGAAACTGTCAGCGGAACCATTTTAGATGACAGTTGCCGCGGGAACAGCAGCAGGCAATCACCCGCCCGCCCCAGGAGCAGGCTTGATGGGTTTCCGTTCGAGGACCCGGATGGCGATGGACCAGAGATACCGACTTCCTTCTGTTGCCCGCCGGCCATAAGATATAGAGAGACGACGCGAATGACGTAAGCTGAGCGTCGAGCCGACAAGAGAATCGACAGAACCAATCGTTCTCTACCGCCTACCGATGCATATTGGCGCGGGCACATCGATAAATTTGGAGTGAAACTGTGACTGATCCTAAGCTCGACTTTCCGCAATTCAGGCTGCGAGGCATAGAGTCCGGAAGCCCCGATGTAAGCAAGCTGGTGGGAATTTCGATGATGTCTCCGATTTGCCGGGACATGGAGAAATTCGGTGGGCACCAGAGCACGCGGCGCACGGCAGCGATGGCGTCACTGCCGGCCTCCGGGGATGCGGCCATACTTGGTTACCGTGACAATGCCCGCGGCGGCTCATGCGCGAGCGTGGAACGCTGATATAATAACAGAGCGGGTACGGCACGTGAACCGAATCAAGAACCTGTTGGCGACGCAAGGCGTGATGGCAAGCCGTTGCCGCCACGACTGAAGACCGAGCTGCTTCGCGAGCTTATTCGTCTGGAGCTGGTGATGTCGCACGTTGTGGACCTTGAGGCCGAACGAGATCGAGCTCTGCAGGCCGATCAGTCCCCAACGCCAGAAGTTACGCAGAGACCGACTGCAGAAACAGCTTCTGCCGGTGGAGCCGGCACGCAACTGCGCCTGCGGGCGCGATCTCGGGAAGCAGATGGCGCTTTGCCGCACCGTAGCTTCGCAGCTTGTCGGTCACGATCACTCGCGGCACAGATTACAAGCCCTTCAGCTGCCACTTGAAGAAGCGCTTGGCGGCTTTGGCATTAGCCGTCCCTGCACGAGGGTGTCGAGCAAAACACCGTGCTGATCCCCACGGCCAAAGATAATGCTGCACGCCCTGGATGTCGACGAACACCTCGTCCAAGTGCAACTTGTCCCCGGCCGAGGCCGGCGGCGGCGCCGGCTGGTGGCGAAACGCTGGCCGAATTTCCTGCACCAGCGCCGGATGGTCGCATACGAGACGACGACGCCCCGCTCAGCCAGAAGCAGCTCGACCTCCCGAAGGCTAATGCTGAACGGCGGGGAACCCGTGGTGGTAGTGCGGGTCGGGGGCGGCTTCATGCCCGCCAGTCTTGATCGCCTCAGTCCCGACTACCAGAACCGTTTACCGTGACAATGACCTCATCATCGTTGGCACCGAGCGGCCACCGCGCACCTCACTGAGGTCAGCTCGACGCAGCAAGTATTCCCTGGCAGTTGCCTCATGACTGCCATGCCGCAACACACAGATAACTCTCACGCGTCATCGCCATATGACTGCGGTCCAGCCGAAGGACACTGCAGACGTGACTCTTGTAACCCCTGCGGCGAAGCATCGCGTATCCGTGCTCGACGCAGCACGGCTGCCGCAGGCCAGAACCCGATGGGGCCATTTTCGCCATCCGTGAACCCGGAGCACTCAGACATGCCAACGTACGACAATGACCGCCTTGGCAGCCTTCGCGCGGCGCTGCTAGACCATCCTCTCTATGCTAACGTCGCTTCCATCGCCGATCTCAGGCGATTCATGGAAGATCACGTCTTTGCCGTCTGGGATTTCATGTCGCTGTTGAAGCGGCTTCAACAGGACGTGACGTGCACCAGAGTGCCGTGGTTCCCGGTGGAGAATGCACGGGCCGCCCGCCTCATCAATGACATCGTGATCGGCGAGGAGACGGATGTCGATCCCGATGGCACCTACGTTAGCCATCTCGATCTGTACCTCCGCGCCATGAGGGACATCGGTGCCAGCACACTCCAATTCGACACGTTCTGCTCGCTGGCGCAGGTCGGCGTTCCCGTCGAAGCGGCCCTGATGCGGATCGGGGTGCCGCCCCATGTGCAAGTCTTCGTTGCGCATACGATGGCGTTGGTCAATTCGGGCATAACGGAAGAGGTCTTGGCGGCGTTCTTCTACGGCCGCGAAGACATCATCCCGGAGATGTTCCGCAGGCTTCTCCAGACGCTCTATGGTGCGAAACACAACGACGATCGCCTGCGCCATTTCGTCTACTACATTGATCGGCACATCGAACTCGATGGAGACAGTCATGGCCCCAAGGGGCGGGAGCTGCTAGAAGGTCTGATTGCGAACTCGCCGCACAAGAACGAGCGGGCTCTGTGTGCGGCGTGCAGCAGCATCGAAGCCAGGATCGACCTTTGGAACGGCACGTTGAGCAAGCTTCGCAAAAGCCGGGGTATGGAGACCACGGTTCCAATTTAACCCTCTGCGGGCAAAGTGGATGTAACTATCACGGGCAGATGTCCTAATTCATCGGAAGCTTGATCCGCTGTGCCTCCCTGGTCATCGCCCGTGAGACTTCGCTTGCAGCTGTTCCGGGTTGCACTCTGTCGGCATCGGGGCACTCCTCTGATTCGACAAAAGCCTTTGTTGCAGAGTAAGCGGCGCGCTAGCCCCACGTTGCGCTGCGCCTTTGGGATGCGCCGATCTGGGCGCATGGACAGCGAGCAGCCAATAGGCGAGCGGGATGGGCTAGCAAGGAGTGGTCATACGAGTAGTCGTATGACCACTCGCACGCAACGGATCGAGGTAATCACGCGCGGCGAGCGGCGGCGTCGGTGATCAATCGAGGAAAAGCGCGAGATCGTCGCGGAGAACCTTCGACCGGGCTTCAGGCCAACGGCAGCGTGGGCGCAGGGCGCGCGGTTGCCGCGGAGGCGGGTGCGGTTGGCACGAGGGTGCTGCTGGAACTCGGCGGATCCGACCCCTTCATCGTGCTGGCGGATGCTGATCTCACGAAGGCCGTGCAGATGGGTGTCGCATCGCGCCTGGCCAGTGGCTCCGTGGCCAAGCCAGGCGTGATCG
This sequence comes from Acidobacteriaceae bacterium, assembly GCA_030838385.1. GTDB lineage: Bacteria > Acidobacteriota > Terriglobia > Terriglobales > Acidobacteriaceae > KBS-83. The sequence goes on along the minus strand of JAUTWX010000406.1, from coordinate 2,337 downwards.
CCGCCCGCTACGCCGCCGCAGGCCGCGATTACGCGCCATCCGGTGCGCCGTTCGCCAGCCCTGACGAACTCGGCGCCGTGCTCAGCATGCCGCAACTGGGGTTGCGCTTGATTCGGCGCCATCAGCTTCATGGTGGCATTTGCCACTGCATCGGCTGCTGTAGCACGGCGTCGGCGGAATGGACGTACCGGCTGGTGATGGAGTGGGTCTTGTGCCCGAGCAAGGATGCGATAGTCGGCTCGTTGTGCCCGATATCGGCGGCGAGACTACATCGTCCGATAGCCGATGATCGGCGTCTCGCCGGATCGACTGGATCGCCGATCCTCGGTTGGGACTGGTCACCAATTCATTTTGCATGCAGCCAATCCTGCGGCTAACTCGGTCGGCGACCTTTCACCGCGTTGGCGCGTGCGGCGCCCGTCAGAATCGGCTGGAAGCCGCTCCTGCATCCGCGCTTTGAGCCGCTCAAGTGAAGCAATGCGTACGGTCGCTTCGACAGCGCATACAGCAGCCCGTCGGGTCCGTAACAGTATCCAGCCGGCGGCGGGGGGTTAGGCCGGAGGCGGTGGATAGCAGACCGGTGACGGTCCGTAATATGCGGCGGGCGGTCCATAGTAGACTGATGGTGGTAACAAGGCTCCACCGACAGCACCTAATCCAAAGCCGAGCGCAAGGCCGCCGACGATGACAGGTCCACGAAAGTGGTCGTGGTCGTGAAAGCGATCATGATCATGAAAGCGCTCGCCATGAAAGCCCTCGTGAAACCCACCGCCGCGAAATGCCGCGTGAAAGTGTTCGGCGCCGTGAAAGCCGCCACCACCGTGAACGACCCCAGCACCGCCATGGAAGCCGCCGCCGCCGTGCCCGGCATTGGCCGGTGACACCACAGCGCCTATCAAGAGGGCTGCGGAGATTGCCGCTACGAGAACTCTGGTCATCAAGTGACCTCCAAAGTCCGTACTTATGCAGTGCGCCCCGAGGGCGCGTGTCGCCAGTGGAGGGAGGATCCACCCAGAGGGTTGTCGACTGCTCTGGTAGCTGACGAGCGGTTTGGTCGGGTGACCGGCTGGATCGAAGCCTCGTGACAAAGGCCGCCTTGGGCGGTTGAGCGATCCGACGGGCCGTACGTGAGTAAAGCCTGAGCAGGCCTCGAAAGTAGAGGTGCGGATGCCGACCCGCCTGCATAACGGGGAAGGCCGCGTGAGCGGGGAAGCAATCGACAAGTGCACCCGTCTCGATCCGCCGGGGTAGTGGGCACGGCGCGCCGGAAGGGTGATGCGGGTAACGGGGGAGACCCGTCTGGTCGGAGGTCGCCGCTTCAGCGCCGCTTAAGGCGGCGGACCAGGTGGGAGTCGGACAGGGGCATAGTACCGCTGAACCCGGGTAACTCCGGCGGAGGGAAGGCCCCTGACTTCTGGTGCGCTTTCGAAGATGGAGAGGAGGGGGTGATTGGCCATGCGCCTCGAAACACCCGATAGGATCAGGACCCTTCAGAGAAAGCTTTATTGTAAGGCCAAGACGGAACCTGAATTCCGTTTCTACCTACTCTACGACAAGGTCTGCCGCGCGGACATTCTCGAACACGCCTACCGGCTCGCCCGCGCTAATGCGGGAGCGCCCGGCGTGGATGGGGCGACGTTCGCGCAGATCGAAGCGGAGGGCGCGGACGCATGGCTGGCGAGCCTGCGTGAGGAACTCGTCCTGAAGACGTACCGGACCGCGCCGGTGCGGCGGGTGATGATCCCGAAGCCGGGGGGCGGCGAACGTCCCCAGGGCATCCCGACGATCCGGGATCGGGTGGTTCAGACCGCCGCCAAGCTCGTGCTGGAACCGATCTTCGAAGCGGATTTCGACGATGGAGCCTATGGCTACCGCCCCGGTCGCAGTGCGTCCGGCGCGATCCAGGAAGTGCACCGGCTGATTTGCCGGGGCTACACCGATGTCGTTGACGCCGACTTGTCGAAATACTTCGACACGATTCCGCACGCGGGCCTCCTGAAGTCGGTGGCCCGACGCATCTTCGATCGGCACGTGCTGTGGCTGATCAAGCTGTGGCTGAAGGCGCCGGTCGAGGAGCGGGATGGCGAAGGGAAGCCGCGCATGAGTGGCGGCAAGACCAGCACATGCGGCGCCCCGCAAGGCGGTGCAAGTGGAGAAATAGACTAACCTTCTCGGGGCATTGCGAAGCGGGGTGGTAAAAACTTGTCGGTTGCGGCCGGCCGGGTGATGTCAATCGCAACCCGCAGCAGTTCGTTCAGAGGTTGCACCGGACACTGGCCCGTCACAACGCGTCGTTCATTCGACGCCGGCGTCCGGAACCCTTCACCATCCCAGTCT
>JAUTWX010000374.1 GCA_030838385.1 Acidobacteriaceae bacterium | reverse complement strand
AAAAAACGGGCGCTGGCGACGTTGGCGAGAGGAAGCACACGACGGGCAATTGGAGGATGGTCCCGCCAGCCGGATGTGATGGCTTTCCTGCGCGCCCTGTAGCCTCACCGATACGTGGCGCACCGCTCGCAGCTCTCGCTGAAGAACAGCATAGATCTGCCTCTGCGCCACATATCGTGGTACGCCACATAATTCGTCTTGGACTAAACCGCTTCGCGGTAGTTCGTCGTGGCGGGCATTGATCTCCAAGACCGCCCATCCTTCACGCATTCCTGAAGAACTCCGTTTGCGAGAGCATGAAGCCGCTGCCTGCAGCAGCCCTTCAACTCGCAAAGGAGTTCCCCATGACGATCCTCCGGCAACGGATGACCGAGGATATGCAGGTGCGGAACCTGTCGCCTCACACCCAAGCCTCCTATCTCCAGCAGGTATCCCTGTTCGCGCGTCACTTCGACAAGTCGCCGGGTGCACTGGGTCCAGAGCACATCCGTGCCTACCAGCTCTATTTGACCAACGAGAAGAAGCTCGCCCCCGGTTCGATACATATCGCCATCGCGGCACTTCGCTTTCTCTACAAAGTTACCCTCAAGAAAGACTGGACCTTCGAGGACGTCCTCCCACTACCCAAGAAGCCCCAGAAGCTGCCCGTCGTTCTGAGCCCTGAGGAAGTCGTACACTTCCTTGGCTGCGTCGATGCTGGCAAGCATCGCGTGATCCTCACCACCTGTTACGCTGCCGGCTTGCGGATCTCGGAAGCCGTTAGCCTGAAGGCCGCCGCTATCGACAACCGTCGGATGGTCATTCGCGTCGAGCAGGGCAAAGGTCGTAAGGATCGCTACGTCATGCTCTCGCCGAAGCTGCTGGATACCCTGCGCAGCTACTGGAAGGCCGTGCGCCCAAAGGACTGGCTGTTCCCGGGCGGTCACCCGGGCCAACCGATCACGAGAGAGGCTGTCGAAGACGCCTGTCAAAAGGCACATCGATGCGCCGGCCTCTCCAAGGCAGTCACGCCGCATTCGCTGCGCCACGCCTTCGCGGTACATTTGCTCGAATCCGGCACCGATCTGCGCACCATTCAGCTGCTGCTCGGTCATCGTAGCCTCGCCACCACGGCCCGGTACCTGCGGATCGCAACCAGCAAGGTCTGCTCGACATCCAGCCCACTCGACTTGCTGCCGCACCCGGCTCCTGAAGACCCGAAGCCGACCCCGCCCAAACACTTCTGAGTGCGGCTACGGTGGCCCGCTCCGGGCTGGAAGTGGCGGATGTGTTCCGCTGCTACGGCGAAGCTTATCGTCAGCGCTATGACGCCTCGCTATCCGCTGCACAGCGGCGCGTCATGACTGCGATCGAGCTGTGTCGAACCGCGGCGCTTGGTGGTCACATCGAGCAGTGCGATCGCTGTAACCACCAGCGCATCTGTTACAACTCATGCCGCGACCGCCACTGCCCGAAGTGCCAATCGATGGCGCGCGCCCAATGGTTGGAGGACCGTCAATCCGAGCTCCTCGACACCCAGTACTTCCACGTGGTCTTCACCATGCCGCAGCCCATTGCTGCCATCACGTATCAAAACAAGGAGAAAGTCTACGACATCCTCTTCAAGGCCAGCAGCGAGACTTTGCGCACCATCGCGGCGGATCCCAAGCACCTGGGGGCCCAGATCGGGTTCTTCGCGGTCCTCCATACGTGGGGTCAAAATCTCCTCCACCATCCCCACTTGCATTGCGTGGTCGCCGGCGGCGGCCTCTCCCCGGACGGCACGAGTTGGATTGCCTGCCGGGCCGATTTCTTCCTGCCGGTTCGGGTTCTGGGCCATCTCTTCCGCCGGCTGTTCCTGGAATACTTGGAGAAGGCCTTCGATGCGGGAGAGCTGCAATTCTTCTCATCCCTCGAGCCACTCCGGGCGCGACGCACCTTCTTGCGCTACCTTGCTCCCGCCCGCAAGACCGAGTGGGTGGTCTACGCCAAACCGCCCTTTGCCGGACCGGAAGATGTTCTCCGGTACGTCGCGCGCTACACCCATCGCGTCGCCATCTCCAACGACCGACTGCTCGATCTCGACGATGGGAAGGTTCAATTCCGTTGGAGGGACTATCGAAATGGGAGCCGGTGCAAGACCATGGCGCTCGCGGCTGAGGAGTTCATCCGTCGCTTTCTCATTCACGTCCTTCCGGAAGGCTTCCAGCGCATTCGCTACTACGGCTTCCTCGCCAATCGCTATCGAGAGCAGAAGCTCGCCCTGTGCCGCCAACTCCTGCACATGTCGCCGTCCGAACCCAAAAGCGAAGCCAAAGTGGATTACCGTGATCGGTACGAGCAACTCACGGGCACGTCACTGAGGACATGTCCTGTCTGTCACATCGGTCACATGGTGGTCATCGAAGCCTTCGACGGTCTCAAAACTCAGCCGCCAATCAGGGATACCTCATGAGCATCGCCCGGACCGCACATTTCATGTCCCGACCGCCCTTGCGCCTCCAGGCGATGCGAAACGACATTGCCGTGCGCAGTTGCCGGCTGCCCTCGGGCGGTGCCACGGCGCCGGCCCGACACCTCAACAGCTTCTCCATCGTCTCCAGGCCGCGGCCGAAACCATCCATCGCGTCCTTGCGCTGCAAGAGTGTCCGCTTCCCCAACCTCCCCGACGGGATGCAACGCCCATAGGTGTGGCACGATCGGGGCACGCGGTTCAGTCCAACACGTTTTTAGCCCACCGGCGCGGAACGAGCGGCTCGGGCGACATCGCGCCACCGTGGCCGCGCCGCCGGGCTAAAAACGCTCTCTGTTATTGGGGGGCGTTTTATGGCGGGACGGCTTTATGCAATCTTTATTGCTTTCGTCATTAGCGGTTGTTGGGTTTGTGTGTCTGGCTCGGTGACCTTAATGGCGGTGGCTGCCTTCGGTTTTGGCCGGTGACCGCGCGCACTCAAGCGGCCTTACGAACGGCTCCGTTATACCGAGTCCCATTGATCAGAACTCGTGCGCCCATTGGCGCAATCCG
>JAUTWX010000340.1 GCA_030838385.1 Acidobacteriaceae bacterium | reverse complement strand
GCACACTCTTGCCCTTGGGCAGCCTCAGCTTCACAATTCCCGCAGCCAGGTTCCAGTGGTGCCACTGCCGCCATGCAATGGGATCAGCCTGGTTGAAGGTCGAGGGAATCGCCACCGGTCCGGTTACATTTTTTCCATTCACATCCAGCGATATCTTCCCCCCGCGATTCGATGTATATAGCAGATCACCGCGATAGATCCCTGCATGCGCGACATCCACCGTGATATTGAACCACTCGCCCGGCTCGGTCCACCCCACATACAGCAGCCCTTCCGGCGGATGCACCTTCTCATACGGATTGTTATCGATCTGGTCGTGATACTTGGTGTACGAGGTATCCACCGCCTCGTGCATGCGGAACTCGTTCAGGTACGTCCCATCCGCCGGGTTCAGGCCGCCGCTCCCGCTGTTCTTCGCATCTGAGTCGTGATAGGTCACGCCTTCGCCGCCACGGTCGTAATAGGCGCACATCACCCGCCCGGGAATCGTCTGCGCACCACCCGAATGCCGGTTGTCCTGATACGGTATGCCCTTGTAGTCGCTGATCTGAAAATGTGGCCCAGGCACAGCCAGCGACAGCGGCGCGGCCAGAGCAGCAAAGGTTACAAAGCAAAACTCAGAGCGCAGCAGCTCTCTCCTCAAGAAGATCTCCTACCCCGCAGTTTGCAAGTCACAACCAATCTATCTCGTGCAACAATGAGCGGCGTCCCCAACAGTCATCTCGGCAATCACTTCAGGAGTGATCCAGTGTTCCACCCACGTCAGCTCGGCCGCACCGCTCCACTCGCCGCCATCTTGATCGCCGCGACCATTCCCGCATCCGCCTCCTGCATCTTCAACCTGCGCCCGCACTCCGGCAGATCAAGGCCGGTTCGTTGAAGCCATGCGCACCATGTATGCCGCGGCTGCCGCCGACGAACTCGACAAGTTCCACACCATCGCCGCACCGGACTTCTACGCCTTCCACGGCGGCAAGCGCTATGACTGCGACTCGGTCATGAAGATGATCAAGTCATTTCACGACAGCGGCGAGGTATTCGTATGGACCGTCTCCGAGCCGCACGTCGAAGCCAACTCCGATCTCGCTTGGCTCACCTACACCCACCCACGGGTCGATGGGCGACGCCTCCGGCACAACGCAACTCACCTGGCTCGAATCGGCAGTGCTCGAAAAGCAAGCCGGTACCTGGCGCATCCGCTTCTTCCACAGCACCCGGGTTCCGTAAGCTAACCTGTCCGCACCACCACGAGAGCCAGATGGAATACCACACGAATCAACTTCCAATCTCGTGATGCCGACCGAAGAGGCGAAGCCGTGCAGCGGAGGATCTGCTGTTCGTTCGCGCCACCGCAAGCTCAGCTGAAAAAAAGAGAAGCAAACATTCATCCTCATCCCTCACCCGAGGCCTCTAAACCACCATGCCCACCATCCTCACCATCAACAGCGGCTCCTCTTCCCTCAAACTCGGCCTGTACCGCACTGGCAGCACCGCCATTGCAGACCCGCAACTCCTCTACCGCGGCGCCACCGATGCCATCGGCAAACCCGGCGGCTCGCTCACCATCACCGATGCAGCGGGCCAAGGCACCCATCGCGAAGACGCCTCGCACGAATCGCAATCCAGCGCCTTCGCGCACGCCGCGCAGAAACTTCAGCGGCTCAGCGGCACTGATCCCGACGCTATCGGCTATCGTGTCGTTCACGGCGGCCCGCATCTGCGCGAGCACTGCCGCATCACGCCGCAGGTCCTCGATGCGCTTCGCGCCGCCACACACTATGCGCCGCTCCACATCCCCGGCGCTCTCGCGCTCATCGACGCCGCATCGAAGCTCTACCCGCAGATCCCGACCTTCGCCTGCTTCGATACCGCATTCCACACCACTATGCCCGCAGAAGCCTCCACCTTCCCGATTCCCGCGCACTTTCGTGAGCAGGGTGTCCAGCGCTATGGCTTTCACGGCCTCTCCTATGAATCGATCGTCGCTTCGTTTGGATCTGGCCCCGCGCTCGGTGTTCCGGCGCGCCTCGTCGTCGCGCATCTCGGCAACGGCGCCAGCCTCTGCGCCATCGCCGATGGTCGCTCTGTCGACACCTCGATGGGCCTCACTCCCAGCGGCGGCATCCCCATGGGCACTCGCAGTGGCGACCTCGACCCCGGCGTTGTCCTCTTCCTCGCCCGAGTCGGGCATCTGGATTCGAACGCTCTCGAGTCTGTCCTCAATCACGACTCTGGATTGGCCGGGCTCTCCGATGGCATTTCAGACTTACGCGAGCTCACCGACACGGCAAACAAGGGCTCCGCCACAGCAGATCAAGCCATCGCCATCTTCTGCCGCAGCATCGCGAAGACCATCGCCAGCTATGCCGCCGTCCTCGGCGGTCTCGATTGTCTCGTCTTCACCGGAGGCATCGGGGAGCACTCCGCGCTGGTCCGCGAACATGTCTGCCGCCAGCTCGGCTTTCTTGGGTTGGCGCTCGACCCCGATGCAAATCGGCGCAACGCGGCCACCATCTCGCAACAGGCCAGCCCCATCGGCGTCCGCGTTCTTACTGCCGATGAGGACGGCCGCATCGCACATCACGTCCGCGACCTGCTCGATCGCAGATAGAAACTGTCCGCGAGAGCCGTGGGGCCTATCTCTTTTTCGGACTAGACTTCTTCTTCGCCGTCTTCGCCTTCGCCATTGAAGACTTCTTCTCCGCTGCCGCAGCGCCCGCTCCATCCTGTGATTCGGTGGACTTCGCCTTCACCTTGCTCGAAGCCTTAGCTGCTCCCACTTTCGGCGCCTTTCGTCCGGCCGGACTCGCTGTTTGTGGCGTCTCGTGCGTTCGAACGGATCGCGATCCCCCGGTCAGCAAAATATCCAGGCGATATCCTGCGTCCTTCGCGGCCCGAGTGGCGCGGTCCACAGCCGTAGCGCTCCGCTGCGCTGCTGCTCGCTGCTCCGCTGGGCTCGCCGCAACCAGCCCCGGCAGCTGAATCCACCACAGCAACTCCTCGTGACTCTCTTGATTGAAGTACCGAATGCCTTCCGACGTGTGCGTGCCGCTGAGCCACTGCACATCGCCATCCTGCCATTCGCGTTGCGATAACTCCGGCGAGAGCGGGTTTGCACGGTGCAACAGGAAACGCACGCGTGCCGCCGCTCTCCAGCCGTCATCTCCGCCCATCCCCAAGGCATGGAAGATATCCGCCAAAGCGTGCCGCAGCCGCAATTGGTCGAACATGGACACTCCATCGAGTGGCAGGCCATGCAGCAGTGACCAGGTCAGCACTGGCGCCCAAACGGCCGTGCCGCTTGTACCCGGCGAATCGCTGGGCAGCACCTTGCGCGCCGTCTGCGGCCACCGTTTCGGGAACAGCGCCTCGTAGCGAGGCAGCGCCAGGGTGGACACCAGCACTGCGCTTTCCTTTGCAGCCGGCTCGCCTTTCGGAATGACCTGCGCCGTCACCGCACGCTCCCTCTCTAGTTGCTTTGCGGCTTTGTGGAAGCGCCTCCCGCGCTCGATAAACGGCTCAACTGCTTCGAGGATCCGCCCCTCGCGCTGCCGGATAGCCATCGCGCCGGAGGCTTCCAGCTCCGCCGCATCGATGATCCCGGCAAGGATTGCAGGATCGAGCGCCGCACGCAGTGCATCATGTAGTGGCTGCAGCCGCAACTGATCGAGCGCTTCATCGAGATTGGGCACCCCCGCGCCATGCAGCGAATCGTGCAGCTGGTCCCAGGGATATTCGCGCGACGCGCGCAACTCCCGCCAGTGCAGAAGGACGTGATACTTGTATGCGTTCAACTGCAGCGAAAAGCCCCGCTGGTTCAGTTCGGAGGCGCGTCGCAGGTACTCCAGGCCGTTGCTCACATCGCGAAAGGCGAGAATCACGTCGTGATCGATTGGAAGTTTGAGCCCGTCCTGCAAAGAACGCTGCCGCAATCCGCCACTAGCCTTGTCGATGAAGCCGGTCGAATGATGAATGGTGCCGCGTGTCTCGCCATAACGATTGTGGTAGATCACCAGCGCCCGCTGGCCGCCGCGCGCATTAGAGTACGCATAGACGTTCTCGTCGACGGCTCCGTCCTCTTTCCAGAAGTCGTAGAGTAGAAAATTTTCGCTCTCCGCGAAGAGCCATCGGCTGTGCAGCAGCGGCGCTATTTCCCGATTGTGCCGCTCGACGAGCCACTGGTTGGGCGTCTCGTCATAGCGCGGCCGCTGGTATTCCATTCCATATTTCTCGGTAAAGCCTTCCACCTGCCCGTGGCCAAACATAGGCAACCCGGGCAGCGTCGCCATCAGCGTCGCAATGCCGAAGCACTTGTCTCCAGTGCCGAACTGGTCGATCGCCGTGCGCTCGTCTGGATTGCTCATGAAGTTCACGTAGCGCTTCATAATCCCCGGATCGAATTCCATCGTCTGCTTTAGCAGTCCGCGGTAGTGTTGGTTGTCTTCATCGCGCAGCAGATTCATGAACGCGCTGTTGTACACGCGATGCATCCCAAGCGTGCGGACGAAGTACCCCTCCATCATCCAGAAGGCCTCGGCCAGCAGAAGCGTTCCCGGCACCTCGGCCGCCACGCGATCCACCACCTCGCGCCAGAACTCCACCGGAATCCGCGCGTCAAACTCCGGCGTAGTCATGCTGTATTCCGCGCGCGACGGAATCGCACCGCCTGCACCGGGCGCCGGATACCACAGCCGCTGGATGTGGCGTTTCGCCAGCGTCATCGCGGCGTCAAAGCGAATGATGGGAAACAGCCGCGCCACATGCAGGATGGTCTGGATCACCTGCTCACGCACCGCGGGATTCAGATAGTCGAGCTGCGCCGTGTCGTTCCAGGGAAAACTCGTGCCGTCGTTGCCATGGTAGACATAGCGCGTGTCTCCGCTCCACTTATCACGACGGCGAAAGACCACAGCAGCATCGGACTGCTCGTAGTAATGATCTTCAATCTTGATCTCGACGCGACCGTCGCTCGATAGGTCCGGGCCATTGAAACTATAAGCCGGATAGGGCGAGTCATAGCGCGAGAGAAACCACTCCGCGTGGTCGATGACCCAGGGAGAGTCGATGCCCATATGATTCGGCACCATATCGCTTGCCAGCCGGATGCCGAATCGCGAGGCCTGATCGCGCAGCCGAATATATGCGTCATAGCCGCCCAGATCGTCAGCAATGCGATAGTCGTACAGCGAGTAGGCAGACGCGACGGCATCCTCTTTCCCGCAGAGGTGCTTGATGGTGCGCGAGGCGCGGCTCCGCTCCCACAGTCCGATCAGCCAGAGCGAGTTCATGCCCCGGCCGGCGAGCGTCGTCAATTCTTCATCCGGTATCTGGTCAAGCCGCGTGATCGAGCGTTCGTATCGCTTGCTCAATTGCGCAAGCCACACGTACGTGCTCTTCGCAATCAAAACTGTGCTCGGCATCCAGTCCTGGTCCGGACTGAAGCGCTCATACTCATGCTGAATGACGGAGAAGTCGGGCAGGTCGACACGGCCACCAAAGTCGCCTGCGTGCCCATGTCTTCCCCGGCGCCGCCGCTCCGCCATTTCTTCGGCCGGATGGAAGCGCATCCAGATGGCTACGTCCTCTTCCTTCAGGACATCGATGGCAAGCAGCAGCCGGCGCAGTGCTGCATCTCCGACAATGCGGCTCCATTTCTCGCGGATAAAAGCGAGCTGCCCGCTCAGTGAATCGGGCGACGCCAGCGCGGGCGCGCGAAGCACGTCGATAAGGTTGGCAGCCTCGTCGCCGATCGGCGGTTTTGTAGCGAAGAAATCACGCAACCCGGCAATCACATTGGGATACGGTGTCTGCTGTTCCAGCGGCTGGTCGTCAAAAAGCTCAATGAATTTCTGAAAAGCCAGGTTGGCATTGGCCAGCCACAGCATCATTAATTCTTCGAATGCCGCCTCGCGATGCGGTATACCGTCTGTCGAGCCGGTCAGCCACTCCTCTGCTGTCTCTTTGCCTCGATAGACGGGGGAGCCAGGAAACTCCTGCACGAAGTGCAGCAATAAGCGATCGAAACGCTGTGGCCCCAGACGCGACGAGAACCATTGCAGCGCCTCCGGAATCGCATGCGGCGCAACCGACTTCCGGTAATGGTGCAACAGCAGATGACTCGCTTCATCGATTAATCCCATGGCAAATAGCGCACCGGGATTGATGACGCGTTCTGGATCGTTCTCCGTGCCGCGCGCCTGGTTCATTCGATGCGCCAGCTCGCGGCTGGCCTTCAGATCGGCAAAGATCACATTGCCGGCGAACGAGAACAGCGTCTGCTCCGCGTGATAGCGATCCCGTGCTGCGCGCGAGATGTGAAATTCCATCAGGGCCATCGTTTCCTGTCTTTCCCTTCTATACACGCCCGCCCGTCGCCGCCGTGCACTTAGGGAACATCGCTGCTCATACTAGAGATGAGGTTGGGGGCCAAACGGTCACCCGTCAGCGCCTCGTCTATCGGCATCTATCGGGCCCTGCATACCCTACAGCGGACCAGAGCACATTTTCCACTATGCACATTTTCCACTATCAGGCCGGACGCATCCTGCCCCTACGCACGTACATCAAGCTCCACGCGGCCCCCCGTCAGAAAAGTGGCGGCTGGCACGACGGCTGCCGAAACTTCCACCGTGCCCACCGAAGCCGATCGCAGCGCTCCTCCTGCAGGAGGATGAATGTGCAGGTGAACATCTCCGCTGAAACCGGCGGCAGCCTCCACGACCACATGCGAACTGCTGTCGCTGGTGGCTTCGGTTGTCCACGCAATGGTTCCAAAGCGCGTGGGGCATCTGCGCGCCGCAATCCGCTCCCCTTTGCCAAACCAGTGCTTCGGCGCCCCCTTCTGCAGATGGCAAATGTCGCGGTCGTTCTCCTCGTAACACAGCAGCCAGCGCAGCCCGAGAGCCGGTTGCAGCGCGCTGTTGATGACGGCCGACCATCCCCACGGCGCTCCATCGCCCGGATAGCTTCCCGGAATGTACGCGTCTTCCGGCGAGTAGCGGTTGCCCGAGTCCGCCGCATAGCACACCAGCGCGTACAGCGTCAGCAGAAATGGCCGGTAATCCTCCTGCCGTATCTTCACAGCAAGAGTTCCATGCTCCATGAAATTCGAGCAGCGCGGCACATCGCCATCCGTATTCAGCCCGCAGATCTGCTGCCCGGCAAGCTCGCGATGTTTCAAATGCCCCAGGTCCAGAGCCGCCACGCCCCAGTCCGCCAGGAACCAATCCATCATGAAGCGGTGATTCTCGTAACTCGATAGCCCGGTGGGCTTGCGCAGAATGTCGTTCGGCTCGAATGGGGTAATTCCCGCTGCGCGCATCTCTGGAGTCGAAGCAGCAATCGTGGCTTCGATCGAAGTCTGGATATTCTGCCGCATCTCCGCCGCCACTGCTGCGTAGCGATCGGCCAAAGCCGCGATCCTGTGATCCTTGTTTGCGCGGTCTTGATTCGCGGCGTTAATCGCCTTCAGGGCCTTCGCATACTCCGTGATGCCGCGCCAGACGCACGCCGCGTTCTGGTAATAGTAGGGATGCGATTCCGGATAGTCATTCGCCGGATCGCCCAGGTCGGCCTCCGGCGACCCCCAAATGAGCCCATAGCGGCGATCGCTCTTCGTAAAACGCTGTTTGCTGTGCTCGTAGCGCGCCAGCACATAGCCCAGCATGCGCTCAAGCACCGGCTGTTGCTGCAGCAGGCCGCTCGCCTCGCGCGTGTACCAGTAGTCGCGCGCCGCGTTCATCAGGAAGATGCCGACATTCAGCGGCGCCTCCACCTGATCCTGTGTGTTGTACGTGAAATTTCCGTCGGGTAACACGTAGTGCTCCAGATAGTGGTGAATGTACGGGCGGCTGGCATTCGTCAAACCCCACAACTGCTGCGCCCAGATGAACTCATAGTGAGCGACCGGAAATAGCGCGTGACTCCGCTCCGGGATCTTGGTGTAACCGCCCTCGCCTACCTGATATGTCGGTTCCAGCCCCCGATAACTGCATCGAGACAGCGTGATACCGGCGCGCGCAGAATCCAGCAGCCACGAGTCGGGGATCTCCACAGGCATGGCGTCTTCATAGAAGCTGTGCCAGCGATTCCAGACGCCCACGAGCGCACTGAAAAAGCTCTGCTGTGTTGTGTTCCAGTAATGCTCGGCATAGGTTCGTCCGTCCGGTGCGTGGGTCAGCATTCCTGGCCCTTCGTAGCTGGCAACATCCTCAGCCGGAATTGTCATTCGCATCCGGGCAATTGGCTGCGCGTCCGCACCTGGCGGCAACAGCATCATCAGCTCATAGCCGCAGCCATACTCCGCATTCCACACTGCCGTATCGGCAACCGGAAGATAGCCGCCCAGCAGCGTGCGCTTGCTATAGCCATGCCGATACGCGTAGCGCTCCGGCTCCGCGAATGGAAAATAGTTTGCGGGATCGAAGAGGCGTCCTTCCAGATCGGGCGCCCACTCTGCCTGAGGATTTTTCTTTGGCTGCCGGCTGGTGCCATCCGCCTCCAGATAGATCGATCCCAACGGCCCCGCTTCCTCATTCGCTACCAGCGACCATCCAATGTACTCAGCCCCCAATGGTGCGATGTTTTCGTAGCAGGGGTCCTCACGCGACTTCAGAATATACTCACCCGTCACGTCTGGGCCGGGAGACATGCGCAGTGGCCGCTCCAGCTTTACTCCCTGCGGATTGGCTGTAGGCCGCGGCCGCACTTTGCTCAAATCGCCTGCCTGTTTCGGGATCAGCGCAATCGTCCCACCCCGTTCCGTGCAATACGCAATCGCTCCCCGATGGGTCACATGCTTCTCAAAGACGGCGGTCATCACCCCGTTGATCTCCGCCGTAGTCAGCAGCACCCAGCCGGCAATATTCTCGCCATGCGCGACGCGCTGTTCGGCACCGCCGTGATTCACTATCGCTCCCTTGCCGTCGACCGCGCTTACCTTCGGCGGCTCAGCAAGAGCAGCCTGTTCTCCCGGAAGGAACGCGCTGTACTCATTCACGATCCGGCCGGGACGATAGTTGCCGGATGGGTGAGCCGTCGCCGCAAACAACTCCTCAGCCGGGCCGAGGGTGCTTGCCGCGCTGGCCGCTGATAAGAACCTCAGAAAATCTCGTCGATCCAACTCGCAGGGTCTCCCAGTGGAGCTACACTCTCGATGCTCGAGCGTCTTTGAAAATATCAACCGTCCCAGGCTTTCGCGGCAATAGCCCGAATCACCTATCCATCGCGGCAGTCGCCCGGTACAAAGCACAGGCATGCGGCGCCAGACGCACGCTAATCCTGCCCACCGGCCTGCTCTCCGTGTGTTCCCACAGATCGCGCAAACCATACCTGCCGGTCGGCCACCTGAGTTGCCTCCATGTGTAGGTCATGTCCTGGGCGTGCTCCGAGGTATTGAAGATCGCCACGTACCTGCCCTTTCCATCCGCCTGGGTCGCCGTCCACACGCTCGCATCCGGAGTCTGAACCGCGGCGCGGCCACCAGTCGAGTGCTGATCCACCGTTAGAACCTCGTCGTTCGTCAGAAGCGCAGTGGTCGCCTCATCACTGTGCGGCAGGTCGCCGCCGATCATCAGCGGCGAGCGGAAGATCGACCAGAGCGTCATCAGCGTCCGCTGCTCTGCAGGCGAAAGCCGCGTCTGGCGCGCCTTGCCCCATCCTGGCGATGGACCCAGATAGCCGAGAGGCAGCATGTCCGCGTCCGGCCAATGCCCCGGCTCACGCAGTGGCGCCCATTCGGCCACGCGGGCGAACTGATCCCCCAGCCCCTGCGGGTACTCGACATCACTGTGCCATTCGTCCCAGATGTCGTCCGAGATCCGCCACATCTGCGCATACTTCCGCATCTCGTTCACTTTATCGAGCGGTGCAGCGCCAGGCGATAAACTCAGCACGATGGGGTGCCCCGTCTTGCGCAGCGCCTCGCTCAGCATGCGGATCTCCGCTCCTTTGTAAGGTCGGGAGGCAATGCAGTCCACCTTGATCAGATCCACGCCCCAGCCGGCATAGAGCCTGGCAATGGAGTCGTAGTATGCCTGGCCTGCTGCCGTGTCCTTCAAATCGTAATTGTCATGATTCCAATTGCAGGTGCCGGAGGTGTTCGCCGCGTCCGTAGCGCGGAAAGATGAGCCGGTAATCGGCAGATTCCTTGCCACCGCGTCGCGTGGAATGCCCTGGAGGATGTGGATGCCGAACTTAAGCCCCTTCGCATGAACGTACGCAGCGAGCGGCGCGAAACCGGCGTCCTGTGCCGCCGAAGGGAAGCGGTTCACCGCCGGCATATAGCGGCCCTGCTCATCGAGCGAATACCTGAAGTTTGTCGCGTTGCCCTCGGCGACGGGATTCGTAACAAACCATTCCATATCCACGACAATGTATTGCCAGCCGTGTTGCTTCAGGTGCGCGGCCATCCAGTCCGCATTGGCCTTCACCTGCGCCTCGCCAACGGTGGTTCCATACGAATCCCAACTGTTCCAGCCCAGCGGCGGTGTTGCGGCCAGGATGGAAGGGACAGCGGCGCGATGAAACCTCTGACCTTTGAGAACGGTGCTGAGACACCCCCACACCACAATCATCCATAACCATCCGATATGACGGCGATTCATGCCTGCATCTTCCCTTTACGAACAATGGAACCGATAAGCGCAGCAGTCCGTACTCCACAAGCATAGGCTCGTGCGCCCATTCGTTTGCTCGCATCAGCCCTTGGCCGGTAGTTTACGGACTTGATAACGTTAACCGTATATGCGTGATCGTTTCAGCAATCGCGATGGATTTTTCTGCGTCCGCAACGGGTGGGTTCGCGTCAATCTTCTAGTTCGGGTTGTTCAACCGCGACAGCCCGGTGATAGGCTCTTGTTCTGACAGCGCCGACTGCCCGGCAGATCACGGGCATGGCATAGGAAGGAACGTTCGTGCCACCTCCACGGAAGGCCGCCAGGCGCCGCCACTCTGGCCCCACCATCACCGACGTAGCCCGGGAAGCCGGCGTGGCCATCATGACTGTCTCACGCGTCGTCAACGGCGGCAGTTATGTCAGCCCGGCTACGGAAAAACGGGTAAAGGCGGCGATCCGCCGGCTCGGCTACACACCGAATGAAGCCGCGCGCATGCTGAAGGGCCAGCGCGCCCGCATGATCGGGCTGGTGGTTCCGGACCTTGCCGACTCCTTCTTCGCCACCTGTGCCAACGCCGTGCAACAAGTGGCCGGCACGCACGGATACATGACGCTGATCGTCACTTCGGAACGCAGCGTAGAGAC
>JAUTWX010000252.1 GCA_030838385.1 Acidobacteriaceae bacterium | reverse complement strand
TTCCATGGACCGAAGAGGCTTCATCAAGACGACCGGCACCTTGATCGCCGGCGCGACATTTGTGCCCGGTGCGCTTGCTGCAGAGCGCGATGCATCCGCCGACACAGAGGCGAGCGGACGCATGGTGTTGCCGATGAATCGCGGCTGGCTCTACAGCCACACTGCTGAAGATGGAGCGACAGGGCGCACCTTCAACGATGCTCATTTCGAGCGCGTGGTGGTGCCGCATACGAATATCAACCTACCGTGGCACGGCTTTACCGAGCACGATTACACATTTGTCTCCACCTATCGCAGGCACTTCAGGTTGCCGCAGTCTGCTGCGGGACGGCGCGTCTTTGTCGACTTTGAAGGCGTGATGACCGCCTCCACCGTTTGGCTGAACGGGCAACGGCTGGGTGAATACAAGGGCGGCTACACGCCATTCTCTTTCGAGCTGACGCCGCACCTGGATGCAAACGGAGACAATGTGCTGGCGGTGGAAGTGGATTCCACAGAGCGCCCGGACATTCCGCCCTTCGGCTACGAAATTGACTATCTCACCTTCGGCGGAATCTATCGCGAGGTCGCGCTGCGCGTGGTGCCGGAGACCTTTCTCGATAACGTCTTCGCAGCGCCGAAGAATGTGATGACGCAGCCCGCCCTCGATGTGAAGTGCTACCTGGAGCATCCGGCAAATGTCAGTCATGAGCATTACTCGCTGATCGCGGAAGTGCTGGACGGCGACCGCGTGCTCGGAAAAGCGACGAAGGAGATTCCCGCGGCCAGCCTGGCCCATGGCGAACTCGCGCACACGGTTGAGATCGCGCGGCTCGACAAAGTGGAGCTATGGGATCTGGATCGTCCGCGCCTCTACCAGGTGCGCGTGCGGCTGATGCGTGGACGTCAGGTGGTGGATGAGCAGATACGGCGCATTGGCTTTCGCGAGGCTACGTTCACCGATCACGGCTTCTCGCTCAACGGGAAGATCGTGAAGCTGCGGGGGCTGGATCGCCACCAGACATTTCCCTACGTCGGCCAGGCGATGCCCGGCCGCGTGCAGCGGCGCGATGCGGACATCCTGCGCACCAATTTCCACTGCAACATCGTGCGCACCTCGCACTACCCGCAGTCGCGGCACTTTCTCGATCGCTGCGACGAGATCGGACTCCTGGTGCTGGAGGAGATTCCGGGCTGGCAGCACATCGGCGACCTAGCGTGGCAGGACATCGCCGTGGACAATGTGGGCCGCATGGTTCGCCGTGACTGGAACCATCCCTCGATCGTGCTGTGGGGCGTGCGCATCAATGAGTCGCGCGACAATCACGATTTCTATACGCGCACCAACGCGCTGGCGCATCAGCTCGATACGACGCGGCAGACCGGCGGCATCCGCTACTTCCAGGAGTCGGAGTTTCTGGAGGACGTGTTCACGATGAATGACTTCGGCTGGCCGCTGAAGAAGCCGAATCATCCGCGCTATCTGAACACGGAGTTCGTCGGCCACACCTATCCGTGCAAAACCTTTGACAGTCTAGAACGGCTGCGGGAGCACACCATCCGGCACGCGCGCGTACATGACACACTGGCGTCCGATCCGCAGTACGCCGGCGGCATTGGCTGGTGCGCCTTTGACTACAACACGCACGCGAACTTCGGCTCCGGCGATCGCATCTGCTATCACGGTGTGGCGGATATGTTTCGTGAGCCGAAGCCTGCTGCGTTCTTCTACAAGTCGCAATGCGATCCTGCGGAGGAGATCGTGCTGGAGCCCGCGTTCCACTGGGCGCGCAACGATGAGTCAGTTGGCTTCACCAAGGGGCTGATCTGCTCGAATTGCGATCACGTGAAGATCTATACCCTGACGGACGCAGGCGAGCACCTGCTGGCTGAGGCCGATCCGGATCGCACGCAGTTTCCTCATCTCAAGTACGCGCCGTTCGATGTGGACTTTGGCCATGAGATCCGGGAGGACTGGGGCGATCTGCGCATCGATGGATACATCGGCGGCAAGCAAGTGATCTCAAAGCGGTATTCGGGCGATGGCGTGGATCACGAGTTTGTAGTGCAAGCGGACGATACGGAGCTGGTAGCCGATGGCGCCGATACGACACGCGTGGTGCTGCGGATGAACGACCATTACGGCGCGATCCGGCCGTTTGCGAGCGACGGGATTGCTTTGGAGCTGGAGGGGCCGGGGACGTTGATCGGCGACAACCCGGCGACGTTCATCGGCGGTGCGGTTGCGGTGTGGGTGCGGGCGGGCGAGCAGCCGGGTTCTCTCACGCTGCGGGCGAAGCATCCGCGGCACGGCACGAAGGAAGTGCGCTTCACGCTGAAGCAGGCTGAGGCAGAGCACGTCTGAGAGACGTTCAGAGCAAGGCGTTCAGACGCTGGCTTCGGCATCCGCCGCGGTGGCGTAATTCTTCAGGATGAGATGTACCCGCGTCATCTGCAGCAGGGCGTGGATGCGCTCGTTCGCGCCCGCAAGCAGCAGCTTGCGTCCATTCTTCTCGGCGGAGACGTAGCAGTTCATCAGCAAGCCCAGACCTGCGGAGTCCATGTAGGGCGAGTCGGTCAGATCCAGGATGAGTACCGCGGGCTTGTGCTGCGCGAGGTCCTGCTGGAAGTCGAAGGTGTTCTGCAGGGTGAGCGGTCCGTGGAGCACGAGGATGGTGACGCCCTCGCCGCTTCCTGGTGCAGCGGTCACGGTCAGCGGTAGTTCGCGCATGGCGATGAGTGTAAGGAGCGTTTGGTTACGGAGGGATGAATTTTGCCTTCCTCCTCGGTGCATTCCTCACGGTCGCAGGCGTTCCAAGTCGGCGGGGGTGTCGATGTCCACCTCACCCCTGGCCAGGGGAACGGCGTGGACCGAGTCGGCATGGCGCGCCAGCAGCGGTCCGGCCCCGCGGTCGCCGTGTAGCTGGCGCAGCTCCGCGAAATGGGTGGCGGCGAAGAGGGCGGGGACGCCGCGCGTTCCGGCGTAGCTGGAGGCAACGATGCTGCTGCCTGTCTTGCGCCATGCGGCTACCAGCGCCTGCAGGTGCTCGGCGGTCACGGCGGGCTGGTCGCAGACGGTGACGACTGCGGCGTCACAATCACCTGCGGTATCTGTCGCCACGACGAGTGAGCTGGCCATCCCGGATTGGGCGGCCGGGTTCTCTACGATGCGCAGCGGCAGTCCGGCCAGCAGCGGGCGATGCTCTGTGGCGCGGGGGCCGAGCACGACGATGGGCATGACAAAGCCCGCGTCGAGCAGCAGGCGCGCGGCGCGGGTGAGCATCGGCTCTTCACCGAGGAGCGTGGACTGTTTGTCTGCACCGAAACGCCGGCTGCTGCCGGCGGCGAGCAGGATTCCGGTGACGCGGTCCATGTTGGCTGCGGCGGCCATGTCGGCAACAGTAGCAGGCCGTGCGCTATCTGGGTCAAGTGAGTAAACTGGAGATATGCAGGAGCATACCCGCATGATGGCTGCCTGGAAGGGGACAGGCGGCGTGTGTGTGCTGGCCACGGTAGTCGGCACGCGCGGATCGTCGTATCGCTCGCCGGGGGCGCGGATGCTGATTCTGCCGGATGGCGCGCGGATTGGCGCGGTGAGCGGCGGCTGCCTGGAAGGCGAGCTCTGCCGACGCGCGCACTGGTGGACCTCCGAATCGCCTGCGGTGCTGAAGACCTTCGACACATCCACACAAGACGACAACGAGGGCTTCGGCCTCGGCTGCGGCGGCGGGATCGACTTATTGCTGGAGCGCATGCCGTCCGAGGCTACGGCAGCCCATCCGCTGCTGGCGCAGCAGCGTGTGACCGAGAGTCGCGAGGCTGCGGCGTTGGCTGTGGTGCTGGAGGCGACGGCAAGTTCCGGCCTTCGCGTGGGTGAGCGCTTTGCGCGGGAGGATGTGCAGCGGTATCCGGAGATTGGCGCGCTGCTCGAGCGTGTGGTGGAGATTGGCTATTCGTTCACCGCGGAGCTGGGTGAAGGCGCTCTTGCCGGTTGCCGCGTGTTTTTTGAGTCGCTGACGCCGCCGGAGCAGATGCTGGTCTGCGGGGCGGGAATGGACGCGCAGCCGGTGGTGGCGCAGGCCGCGGCGCTGGGCTGGAGCGTCGTGGTACTGGACCAGCGTGCGGACTTTGCGCGGGCAACCCGCTTTCCTGAAGCTGCGCGTGTGATCGCCGCGAAGGATGCTGCTGCGCTGAGCGGTCTGCGGCTGGATGCGCGCACGGCGGCAATCGTGATGAGCCACAGCTTTGCGCAGGACACCTTCTTTCTTGAATCGCTGCTGGCGCAGCCGCTCGGCTATCTGGGGGTCCTCGGATCGCGGCGGCGGACGCTGGACCTGCTAGCACGGCTGGGGCGCGACGCGATGCCGGCCGAGCTTCATGCGCCGGCGGGATTGGACATCGGGGCGGAGACGCCGGAGCAGATCGCGCTCTCCATCCTGAGCGAGGTGCAAGCGACGTTTGCCGGACGACCCGGGGGTGCGCTGCGCGAACGCGATGGTAGCATCCATGGCCGGGAGCTACGGGGCGAGGCACGAGATGCGGCAGATGAACCGGCGCGCATACGAACGTCGAACGATTGCGGCCTGCTCTGATATCCGTTCAAGTGCCGGGCAGGTCCGGACAATATTCTGAGTTGCGATTTCTTCGATGGGACGCTGGCGGACGCAGTCCGTGGGCCGGTGGAGTTGCATTTGCTCGTTGATTGAGGAAAAGGTCGAGACGCGGCACAAGGAGTGAGCGAAATCACAGATGCACTTCGGTGATGCGCTCAGGTCTGAACCGGCGTCTGCCTGGCCAGCAGGGCGGAGACGATCTGCTCCCATTCCGCATCGAGGGGCAAGGTGCAGCGGGGCTGATGGGCGCGGTTGTACCAGTAGGCGGCGTTCGCGGTGTCGCCTTCCTTGCGGTGGAGATAGGCATGGATCCAGGCTGCATCCGCTGATTCTTCGGCCTGCGCGATTTCGTGCGCCTGGTTCCAGTCGCCTTTCGCTTCCCACCAGAGGGCGGCGAGGAGCGGCGGCAGCCCGGATGGCGGCTGTGACTGGGAGAGGGATGCGCGGAATTGGTCATTGGTCATAGGGCGGGTCGTGCGGGCGGTCATGCTGAGATTTTAGTTTCGGCTGTCTTTCGTTGCGGCTGTCATGGAGCCTCACAGAGAGCGACCGGCGTGCGGAGGTCTCACGCCCGAGCGTTCGGATCCAGTTCCTGGTGAGCCGCCTGGAAAAGCGTTTGGCTGGACGCTGACGAGGTTATTTCACAGCCGCACCGACGTAGACCGCGTGCAATCCGCTGCGTATCGGTGTTGCCGGCCACGGCCCTTGCCTCGTCGTATCCAAACATACGAGGGGTATACGGATGACGGGCCCGAAATTACGCATGGATCGAAGCTAATTCTTCGAAAGGGCAGCCGCGGCCGCGCCGCGACGTTTCATTTGCTTCACGTACCAGAACGTCCACAGCGCCAACCCACCCATCGTTCCATAGCCGAGGACTGGACTCACGATGAGATAGTGTCGAATCGACATGCGGAAGACGAGCAGGCAGGCGATCATGGTTTGGACGAGCAGTCCAAATCCCCAAACTAGAGTCATGATGGTCATGCCGTGGCGAAAATGCTGTTTATCGCGGAGAGCTTCGAACCGTTCGGCTTCGGCTGGGGATTTTCGTAGCTTGCCGGCGCGGGCGAGTTGGTAGATCAACGGATGTCCGATGGCAGCCGAGCCTAGAAAGATAAGGCCGATCAGGCCGGTGACGAGATTTTCGCGCAATTGCAGGAACCGCGCCGAGCCTCCCCCGAAGAAAGCGAGCAGGGAAAGGACAATGCCAGCGAGCACCAGGATGGACACTGCATCGACTCGCCGCTTCCGCGCGAACTCAATCACGCTCCAGACAATAGGCGGCAAGGATGCAGCCAGCAGGGCGTGGACCTGGCCGATGCCGGCCTCCGCCTTGACGTAAATCACATACGGAAGAAGGAAGTTGACGAGGAGTTCGATAGCAATGCTGCCCAACGTCTTGCGGTCGAGAGCCATCGTCGTTGCCTCCTTTGAAGAATCTTTCCACTCCTGGGCTCAGATATTCGGTATTACTTACTCACGCGTTCCGCGTCTTGAATCTAGGCAGCTTGCCGCCAGCGATCCTAGAGCTCGATCGACTTGCTGGCAACGAGCGATTCCGCCTTGGCGATGAAGTCCGCCAGCGGCATCGACCCCTGGTCGCCTTTGCCTCTTACCCTTACACTGACCGCGCCTGCTTCCTGTTCCTTGTCGCCGAAGACGAGGAGGTAGGGGATTTTCTGCATCGTGAGGTCGCGGATCTTGGCGTTCATCTTTTCGTTGCGGCTGTCGAGCTCCACGCGGAGGCCGGCGGCTCTCAATTGCTCCTGGAGCTTTTTGCCATAGTCGTTGTGACGTTCTGCGATGGGGACCAGGCCGACCTGCACGGGTGCGATCCAGAGCGGGAAGTTTCCGGCGTAATGCTCGATGAGATAGGCAATCATGCGTTCCATGGTGCTGACGACCGCACGGTGGATCATGACAGGCCTATGCTGCTTTCCATCGGCGGCGGTGTAGACGAGAGCGAACTGGCTGGGCAGATGAAAATCGACCTGAATCGTGGAGTAGGTCTCCTCGTGACCCATCACATCGGCAAGCTGGATGTCGAGCTTGGGGCCGTAGAATGCGGCGTCGCCGCGACTTTCCCGGTAAGGCAGCCCGAGCGAATCGAGCGCTTCGCGGAGGACGCGCTCGCCAAGCTCCCACATCTCGTCATTGTCGACGTACTTCTCCTTGTTTGCCGGATCGCGCAGCGAGAGGCGGTAGCTGTATCGCGTAATGCCCAGATCGCGATAGGCCCGCTCTACGAGCCTCATCACGTTTGAGAACTCCTCCTTGATCTGATCGGGTGTACAGAAGATGTGCGCATCATTGAGCGTCATGCAGCGCACGCGGCTGAGCCCGCTCAATGCTCCCGAGCGTTCGTAGCGATACATGGTGCCGAGCTCGGCGAGACGGAGCGGCAGTTCGCGGTAGCTTCGGAGCTTCGATTCATAGATCAGGATGTGATGCGGACAGTTCATGGGCCGGAGAACTAACTGCTCCGTCTTCAGGTCCATGGGCGGAAACATGTCCTCGTGGTAATGCGCCCAGTGGCCGGAGCGAACGTACAAATCGACTTTGGCCAATGCCGGCGTATAGACGTGCTCATAGCCGGTTTCCCGCTCAAGCTGGAGAATGTATTCCTCCAGGAGGCGGCGAATGGTGGCGCCTTTGGGAAGCCAGAGCGGCAGGCCGGCGCCCACATCTTCATTGACGGTGAAGAGCTCCAGCTCTTTTCCAAGCCGACGGTGATCCCGCCGCTTCGCCTCTTCGAGCAGAGCGAGGTATTCGTCCAAATCTTTTCTGGAGAAGAAGGCGGTGCCGTAGATGCGCTGAAGCTGCGGGTTCTTCTCATCGCCGAGCCAGTAGGCGCCGGAGAGGCTCATGACCTTGAAGGCTTTGACGCGGCCGGTGGAAGGCACGTGGGGGCCGCGGCAGAAATCGACGAAGGTGCCGTTGCGATAGAGCGAGATCTCGTCGCCGGGTTTGGTGAAGCGCTCGATGAAGTGGACCTTCATGAAGTCGCCCTCGGCGCGGTAGTCGGCAAGGCCCTGCTCGCGCGGTTCGTACTCGCGGACAAAGGGCTCGTCGCGGCCGACGACTTCGGCCATCTTGAGCTCGATGGCGGAGAGATCGTCGGTGGTGAAAGGCGTGGGGCGATGGAAGTCGTAGAAGAAGCCGGCGTCGGTGGCGGGGCCGTGGCCTAGCCTGGCTTCGGGGAAGAGCTCGAGCACGGCGGTGGCCATGACGTGCGCGGCGGAGTGGCGCACCACCTGGAGCGCGTCGGGATCTTTTTCGGTGAGGAGCTGGAGGTGGACGTCTTCGGTGAGCGGCGCGCGAAGGTCGACGAGGCGTTCGGCGGAGGCGTCCGGCGCGGCGTACATGGATCGCTCACCAGGCTCGGACTTTTCGTCACCGGGCGTGGGTGCGGCTTTGGTGGGCGCGGCGTGCACGGGTTTAATGCGCGCTACGATGGCGGCGGCGGCGAGGCGCGGCGAGATGGACATCGCTACGTCGTGCGCTGTGGAGCCGGCGGGAAGCTGTTTGATGGAGCCGTCGGGGAGGTGGATCTGAATCTGGTTGTCGGGCATGGTCAGTCATAAGGATAGGGGAGGCGCAGGGGCGCGTCGAGGCTGGGCGCCAGTCGACCGAAGCGATTCCATCCTTAACAGGTGGTTGCGTAGACAGGTGGCAGCGTGGGGAGTAGCGGCACAAACGTCGCTGACCGCAGACACCGGTTACTGTGGCTAGTTCCCGCTAGCCATGGCGGTAGGGACATCTGCCGTGGCCTGATGGAAGACCGCCACCCACGTCCCATTCTTTCTCTGCCAAAGGGAATTATCGTGCTCGGCCGCGGGCGCGGTCTTTCCCTTGCAGGTGGATGTGTAGTTCTCCATGTATGAGACAAGGACGACATCGGGCGAGATCCACTTATAAGAGAAGCCGGAGAGGGTCGGGTTCGTGACCGTGCATGCACCGGACTTGACGCCTTCCAGCACGGCCGCCTTCCCCGAAGCTTTCCATCCGGGACCGACCGCGACGATGTCGTCGTCCAGGTATTTTGTGAACGGCGCCGTGTCATGAGCGGCGTTTGCCTGGGATAGTTCCGTTTCCATCTTCTGGAGATTGGCCTCGGTCGTGGGGTCGGCATTCATGCTGGCCATACCTGGCCCGGCTGCGGCGCTTCCCGTGTTTTGGGCGGTCCCGGTCATGCTTTGTGAGAAAGCGACGCTCGTGGTGAGCAGGAACAGCGTGTAGCAGGACCGAATCGCGCTTTTCATTCTTGATCTCCTCAGTGCATTTGGCCCAGCGGAACACTAGCCCTTAGCAGGAGGGGCGTCAAGCAGAGTCCAAACCTACAGGCACATCGATTCGGAAAGCCCTTCGCCTGACCAAAGAGGCGCTGGGGAGGAGTTTCCTATGCGCAACTGGTCGTTGTTCCTCCCTTGCGCTTTTACAAGAGTTGGCATCACTTCCTGTAGAAGCGAATAGAAGCGAAAGGGTAGGCCATCGTAATACACATCCCGCCAGCCGCCACGGTTTTTGCCGTCGCGGCTGGGCAGGATTACGCCCGCAACTTTTTCATCGACAAGGAAGGCGGCGATCTTGTCGCGCAGCGCGGCGCGTTTGAGGTACTGCTGTATTCGACGCTCAAGGTCACGATTGGGGCCGGCTTCGTACTGCGCGAGCTCTTCGAGGTCCTTGTCGGTATAGCGCTCGAAGAGCGGCTTGTCGACCGGCGGCACTTCGCGCATCTCGCCGAGCAGAACGATCTTGCCGGCGAGCTTGCCCTTGTATTTGTCGAAGTCCTTTTCGTCGTCGATGACGACGTTGACAGCTTCGCCGGAGACCGCGCCGCTGGTGGCGGGCGACCACGGTGTGGCCTGCGCGATGAAGGGCGCGGTGTCGGGTGAGGTCATGCGGACCCAGGTGTTGAGCTGCTGCCAGCCCATACCGAACTCTCCCCAGTCTTCGAGGTGCGCGTTGACCAGGCCGAGGCGCGTGAGCTCATCGCGCGTCCAGTCGTTGGCCTTCTGCATGTTGGGCGAGCCGGTAAGGCGGCCACCGATGTCATCGTCGAGTGCGGAGGCGAGCTCCATCACGTGCGAGTGGGCGATGCCCTCTTCGCGGATGCGGGCGTAGGCGTTGAGATCGAGCTTTTCGATGGTGGGCTGCGGAACTTCCCGCGGAGCGGCTTCGGGAGCAGCTGCGGTTGTGCGGGCTTTTTTGTCGGGATTGGCTGCTGCGGAGAGCGATGACATCGGGAACGCGACGATGGCGCCGGCCAGCGCGAGGAGCGCGGCCGCGCGAGCGGTGTGCATAGGGTGGTGCCTCCAGGAAGAATTGCAGTCGGCACGAAGAATATCAGGTGCTTGCCGCACGGGCGGGCGCGCTGGCGGCGCGTTTTGTGGGGCGGCTCCCTTTGGTCGGCCGCCTTCTGGTTTGGTGGGCGTGCCGACGCTCGCATCTGAATTCGCAGAAGAGGAGCTGACGAATGCGGAATTCGAAACTAGCTCATAGGACTTTTCGAGTTGCGTTGCAGTTGGGGCTGATTGGCATCAATGCGATTGAGATGCCGGGTGCTTCGCCGGCGCAGCAGCAGCCGGATGCGCGCACGGTTGTTGCCGAGAGCGAGCCGATTCACACCGTACATGGTGTGGAGGTGCGCGAGGCGGTGAAGATTGGCGGTATCCCGCAGTGGATTACGGTCCGCGGAAAGGACCTGAGCAATCCGCTGCTGCTGTATGTGCATGGCGGCCCGGGCGACCTGGCGGGTGACAGAGAAGCGGGATTGATTGCGTGGTTAGAGCTTGCGGGCGAAGATGTACGCTCGCCGACTCTGGTGTTCCACTTCGGGTGCGTAGGGGTTGCGCTCGATGACTTCTTCGATTGCGAGACCGGCGACTTCCAGATCGCGCTGAACGGTCTGCGGTGAAGGAAATGGAAGTCCATGGACACGGGACGCTCCCACCATTCGTCTCTGTGCAGCGTGTCGTCACCGACATGGTGGGCGAGCAACAGCAGACCGCCTGGTTGCAGCACGCGCGCCATCTCGCGAAAGACCTGGGGCAGAGATTCTCTGGGTAAATTGACGATGGCATAGAAGGCGGCGATGCCGGCGAGCGATGCATCCGGAAGGTCGAGAGCGAGCATGTTTCCCTGGCGGAAGGAGATGTCTGGATTGAGACGCCGCGCTTCTTCCAGCATGCGGGGTGAGAGATCGAGGCCGAAGACGTCTAAATTGTCACTGCCGCCGGCGCCACCCGCATCGCGCAGAAAGCGGGCGATGTGGCCGGGGCCGCAGCCCATGTCGCAGGTCTCTCCCTTTCCTTTGACTTCGGCAGCGAAGCGCGTCAGCAGTTCTCGATCGAGCGGTTTGTTGTCGAGTTCGGAGAAGATATGGCGCGCGTATTCATCCGCGATGCGGTCGTAGCTCTTCTGAATTGCGTGGAGTGTTCGCTCGTCCATACCGATCTCTATTGATAGCGGACAAGCAGTGGATGTGCAATGCGTGAAAAGAAAACGCGGGCCGCGATATAGATTGTGCGGCCCGCGGTGAGGAGTTATTTGTAGACCGGGGAGATGGTGATGGAGTCCAGGTCGGGCGCGGCGTTGCTGGGGTTGCCGAATGCGATTGTATTGTTGCCAGCGTTCAACTGCACCGGGATGACGGTGCTGGCCGGGGAGCCGAAGCTGGTGCCGTTTAGATCGAGCTCCTGTGCCGTGCCGTCGTTCACATTAAGGAAGAAGGAACGTGGTCCGCTGGTGAGGTAATCGATCTCCATGTTGTATGTGCCTGCGGCAGGCACGTTGACGTTGGTGAAGGTGGCGGAGGCGCCGCCGCCCAGGAAGCCGGCTTTAGCGAGGCCGGAGCAGCTGCCGCAGAAGCCGCCACTGGCGTTTCCGGTGAGCGTGGCGTACTCGCCTTCATAGGTAGTGGCGGTGGGATAGGGTTCGTTGCCGTCGCCGCTGATGACAATGCGATCGAGATCGGGCGGATAGCTGACGGGGTTGCCGAATTGAATGCTGTTGATGCCGGCGTTGAGACGCACCGGGATAGTGAGGCTGGAGGGGACATTCCCACTGCCGCCGCTGGAGTTGAGCGTGATGTCGGGACCGCCGTTGACGTTGATGATGTAAGAGCGAGTCCCGTTGGTGAGGGAGTCGACCTCCATGCGGTAGACGCCGGCCTTCTTCACCTCAACATCTGCGAAGGTGCCGTAGTTGTCCGCGCCGATGCCGAGAAAGGTGATCTTGGAGCCGGAGGCGCAGAGTGAGCAAGGCTGAATGTTGGCGGCGCCATGGAGAACGGCGGAGGAGCCGTCATAGACCTGCGAGGGTGGCGTTGGGACCTGGCCGGTGCCACGGACAAGGAAGAGGCGCGCTCCATGGCCGGGAAGGACAGTTGAGAAGGAATTGAATTGCGGGCCTAGCTCAGTGTGGCTCCACAGATCGCGCATTTGCACTGCATTTGCAAAGCCGAGATCCTTCCAGTCGAAAGTGACACTGGACGGAAGCGCGTTGAGGTTGAAGAGCGCGACATAGTAAGCGCCGTGCCCAAGGTTGGAGGCCCAGACCTGGGTGAAGCCCGCGTTGATCTGTGTTGCGGGATGGCCGGACCGATCGACAGCGAGGACCTCATCGTTGGTGAGCGCCTGTTTGCCGAACACGGTGAGCCGCGTAAGGTCGCCGCCGATAGAGAGCGGCGCATTCGCCATGGCCCAAAGCGTCATCGCGGTCTGCTGCTCGGTGTCGGTGATGCCGTCCGTTGCGCCGTTGCCGATTTCGAGCGAATCAAGATCGTTCCAGCCGAGGGTGGGGCCGGAGGTGTGCTCCCAACTGGGGAGATCGAGGAATCGGACTTCGATGCGCGGCCATTCGGTGAGCAGCGGGCAGTCGCCTTCGCATTCGACATCGCCTTGGATGCGGCGCGCGTTTGAGGTCTGCTGCCAGTTGCTGATGTAGTCCTCATCGAGCGCCCAGGAGATGGTGAGCCAGATGGGGCGGCCACTTTGCGCGATGGCCTTGGAGTAGGCCAAGACGTCGGGGATGTTGTTGATGGAGAGATCGTCGTGGTAGGAGCCGGGAGTTACCGAGTCGAGCTTGATGTAATCAATGCCCCACGATGCATAGAGATTGACGATCGAGTTGATGTATTCCTGTGCTCCGGGCTTAGTGAAATCGATCTTGTAGCCAAAGCCAAATCCGTTGCCGATGGTGAGCGGTTGCGCAACGATGTCCTGAGCGTGATACTGCGTACCGAAAATGGGCTGATTTTGAGAAACAGTCGTTGTGCCAATTCCGGGGAGCAGATAGATCCCCACCTTCTGGCCGTTGGCGTGGATGTGCTGGATCATCTGAAGAAAATGCGGGAACTCCGTCGTGTTCCAGATTGAACGTCCGTATGGATCGTTGTCGCCATTCCAGCCCGCGTCGAGGTTGATGTACTGGAAGCCATGAGCTCCGAGGCCGGAGGCGCGCATGGCATCGGATTGGGCGAGGATGTTCTGCTCATTCATCACCGTGCTGGAGGGGACGATGGTCTGTTGGCTGAAGGTGCTCCAGCCTTGGAGAGGGCGCGCGCCGAGGCCGTTGACTTGAGCGAGGGCTGCGGGAGCGAACGTGAGGAGTGCGGCGGCGATGGCCGCGGCCATGCGGCCGAGTGCGCGGGGGCATCGATAAAAGGCTGGGGAGCCGTTGCGGTTGGCGTGGACTGTCTGCGCTTCTAGGGGATATGTCGTCGGCATGGGGGATTACCTCGTTGTGTAATCGGTTTCAGAAATAAAACGGATTGTTCATGCGCGAAACACTCTATACCGCGGAAGTGAGGCGTGACAATGCGCTCGCAAAAAATAGATTTGAGCGTGTCGAGGGATTCTGTAGACAGGTTTGCAGAGAACGACTTGCGGCTAGACCAGACGGAGGGAACGCGGTAGCCATTGTATCTGGCGTCGGTGGAGGCTTATAGTTTCGCCCACCCTAAAGGAGGGTCCTCATGCAAAAGCAATGTGTAACAAAACTCTCCGGGTTCGTCAGTCTCGTTATGATGTCCTGCGGTCTGCTTGCAGCAGGTGCAACCGCGGTTGCGCAATCAAGCGCCGACAGCCAATCGGGGGCCCTGCAATGCTCGAACAGAATGCTTTGGGGTGACTATGGCGCCAGCGCGGAAGGCCTGGTCCTTCCCGCGCCCAACGTGGCTCTTCAGTTCCGCAATGTCGCCATAACTCATTTCGACGGCAGAGGGGACCTCTCCTATTTGGAGCACACTGTGATCAATGGGATATCCCAGGAGACCGGTTGGACCCGATCGACAGGCACTTACGCCGTCAACGCGGATTGCACCGGAATGCTAACGATCAACACCCCGGACAGTCCTGTTCCGATCAAAGTCTCTTTCGTCGTGTTCAGGGAAGGGGAAGAGGTGCGTGGCGTGGGCAACTCAAATGCGATCTCCACTGTGTGGAATAAACTTCACGATCGCGAAGGCGATCGTGATCGTGACTGACCGCAGCTTGAGCCGCAGCCTAACCGGCTGAGCTCTATAGGGTCGACGCGAATGCGATGCATCGCCCTCATCGGGCCTCATCGGACACTTACGCCTCGCCCTCAAGCCACCGATCAGCCGCGCTGACATCACTGTCAGTAACCCATTGAGACTCCCCCTAGCTGGGATGGGGCACTGGCGGGTAAACGAGCTTCGAGCGAACGACTTGCGGCTATATGAGCCGCGCGCCAGTGAGCTCCTGGAGTACCGTGAGCGGGGCGTGCTGGGGGGCGACCATGGCTTCGGGTGCGATGAGATAGGTCTGCTCCAGCGCGTACTGGCCGCAGAGGACGGCGTGCGGAACCATGTCGGTGTAGACCATCCAACTGGAGCCGGCGGGGAACTGGTAGTCGTACTTGACGCAGGTGCTCTGGAAGTCGCGGTTCTCTTTGAGGAAGTTGTGGAACCGCATCATGAAGTCGTCATAGGGCGAGCGCTTGAGCGCGGGCGCGGCGGTACCCAGACCGATGCCGGTGGCGAAGGATTTGAATGCGCGGCCGATGTCAGAGTCCGGCTGCGGCAGTGCGATCTCGGCGGGCGCGTATTTTGTGGCGACGGCGCGGAAGGGATCACTGACGATCCAGTCGCGGGTGCGCGTGGGATGGATGTTGTTGAAGAAGCGGAGAATGCGAGCGCCGTGCGTGGGGCGGGTGGGGAAAGCGTCAGTGTGCAGCAGGTCGTTGCGGCGGCGCAGCGGCAGATCGCGGCCTTCTTCCTCCTGCGGACGGAAGCTGGCGTAGTCAAGCTGCCAATTGCCTTTGTAGGGCGAGAGAAAGCCGGTGAGGAATGCGGTGACGGACTGCGAGTAGT
>JAUTWX010000215.1 GCA_030838385.1 Acidobacteriaceae bacterium | reverse complement strand
AAAAATAACGAGTCAATTTCCGATCTCACACATGATTACAACCTGAAGCCGAGTGAGATCGAAACGGTTATCAAATATTTCGACGCAGCTGCCTAAGTGTCCAACCCTCTTCATTGACCGAACCTTTGGTGCAAAGAAGCTGGCTTCGGAACTTCGCAAAATGGGCTTTGATGTAGAGGCCCACGATGATCATTTCAAGAAGAATGCTCCCGACGAGAAGTGGCTGCTCCGAGTCGGACGAAAGAACTGGCGCGTGCTCACGGCTGATCAGGAGATGGAAACACTCCACCATGCCGAGATTGTAGAGGCCAACGCTGGGGTATTCGTCCTTAGTGATCTCGCGCAAGGCGAAACATGCGAGAAGTGGATAGAGATGATCAGGGCTTGTGAGATGCAGCTAAGACACTCATGCTGCCGAGCAAAGAGACCGTTCGTGGGACGGATTAGCCGAGACGGAGTGCTTTACCGAATCAGGCATCTCAAGTCCCACAGGCGGACTGAGGACATCACCGCCGAAATTAGCGCTGATGCCGAAGTCTACAATCATTAACTTGTTCTGAGGGGATAATTACCCCTCCAGATTCCAGAGAAGATAGGCAGCCCGCTCCGGTACCGGGGAGGGGGGTGGGGGCGGGTAACGTGACCTCGGCCAATTCACGCTTCCGCGTGACGTCGCAACAACACCACCACCGCAAGCGCCCCCAGCCACGAGCTCACGGCACAACTCCACATCACCGCCCGATACCCGGCAAAGAACGCCCGGTCCAGCATCCCCGCAGCCTCCGCATGCTGTCCCTGCGTCAGACCGTCAGGAATCGGCGTGTCGTGCAGCCGCGCCTGCTCGGCAACCATCGCGTGCTGTGCCGCCACCGGAAGACTCGACCGCTGCAGCTCATGCCCCAGCCGCGAGCTGAACCCCTGCGCCAGCACGAAGACCAGCACGGATACGGCCACCAGCGCCGCCAGCCGTGACAGCGCATTGTTCACCGCGGACGCCACCCCCGTCTTCTCCTGCGGCACGGACGACATCACCGCCGTCGTCAGCGGCGCCACCGCCAACGTCAACCCCACACCCAGCAGCAGCACCCCCGGCAGCAGGCTTCGCCAGTAAGCGCCACCCGCCGACAGCGCCGCGAACAAACCGAACCCCACACCCGCGCACCCCGCGCCGCCCGCCAGCAGCCAGCGCTCGCCCACCCGGGCCGCCATCGCGCCTACCCGCGCGGAGAAGAAAAACATCATCGCCACCAGCGGCAGAAACACCGCGCCCGCCTCCACCGGCGCATAATGCCGCACCTGGATCACATAGAACGGGATCACATACAATCCGCCGCCCAGCGCGCCATACAGCAGAAACGTGAGCAGGTTCGCCGCCAGGAAGCGCGGGATACGCAACAGCGACAGTGGCATCATCGCATTCGCGCGCACCCCCTGCGACCACAGGAAGGCCGCCAGCAGCAGTCCACCAATCACCAGCGGTAGCACGACGCGAAAATCTCTCCAGCCCAACTCCGGCGCAAACGAAAGCGCGAAGATGATCGCAGCAAAGCTGGTCGTGGCCAGCGCCGCGCCCAGCCAGTCCAGCGGCTGCGTTCCGCCCTCGCCTCCACCCTTGCTCTCCGGAATGCGCGGCGCCAGCAGCAGCACCAACGCGGCCAGCGGCAGATTCAGTACAAAGATCAGCCGCCACGACCACACCTGCAGCAGCCAGCCGCCCGCCACGGGACCCAGCGCTGCAAACACACTCGTCCACGCCGACCAGGTGCCGATCGCCCGCCCGCGCTCCTCACCCGAAAACGATGCCGACAGGATCGACAATCCCTGCGGCACCAGCAGCGCCGCACCCACGCCCTGCACCGCACGCGCCGCTACCAATTCGCCCAGCGATGTCGAAGCCGCGCAGCCCGCCGATGCCAGCGCGAACAGCGCCACACCCCACACGTAGGTACGCCGACGCCCGTAGTGGTCGCCAATCGCCCCGCCCAGCAGCAGTAGCGCCGCTCCAAACAGCGCGTAGCCTTGCATCACCCACTGGATACCGCCGGACGTAGCATGAAACGCCGCCTGCAGCGCAGGCAGCGCCACGTTCACCACCGAGCCATCCATGAAGGCCAGGGCCGACCCCAGGATGGTGGCCACCAGCACCCACTTGCGATTCGCCGAGGCGCACGGGGCCGCGGCACCCGCGTGAAGCTGCGCACACGGCAGCGCGCTCGGCGACTTCGCTACGACGGCAACGCTCACGCTCACTGGATGCTCGCTTGGTCGGTGCTACAAATGTGAAATCTTGAAGCGACGTTATGGCTGGGCCATTTCAGCCTGCCGCAAAAACTCCAGCCGCGCCGCCAATGCCTCATCCCCCACCACGTGCACATCCGTCCACTTCGTCTCCCACACCTGCTCGTCCGTGCGCGCGGAGCTGTTGTACCGCCGCCCATACCGGTGCCGCAGCATTTCGACCGCGTGGTCTGCCGTATCGTTCGCTGGCTCGGTCATCAAGAGATGAAAACGGTCCGGCAGCACCGCCACGCCGCGCACCTCGAACCCGAACCTGTGCGCGGTCTGCTCCAGCAACTGCAAAAACAGCGCGCGATGCTTCTCCTCCGCCAGCTTCGGCTGCTGCCGATAACACACCGAAGTAATGAAATGCAGCTCACCCGTCCCATACACCCGCCGCTGTCCCTTAGGCATAAGAGAGATCAGATCACACCGGCACAAACGGGTGCCCATGTCCTAAGCGGGGACCTGTCTAAATTCGTGTCATAACCGCCATAGCCACACATTCTGCAAGGCTTATGAACCAGACCCCTCTAGGGCCGGGGAGGAGGCTTGGGAGTTTAGGGTCGATATATCGTCGATCCCCCAATCCCGGCGCCTCGTACCGAATTGAAGTACATCTGCTCCAAAACTGTTGTATCCCGGTCACATTTCCCCTGACAGCGCTCAACCCCGCGGCGTATTCTTCAGGCGTCCGAGCAAGGTAGCGCCGGATGGGGAGGCGACCATGGCGTCGATTCCGTCCAGACTCACTGCTTGCCTGGCATTTTTGATTGCCAGCGCGCCGTTGGCAGCTGCGCCGCAGCCCGCCGCTTTTACGCCCGTGGCCATTCAGGCCCAGGAAACCGCACACGTACAGAACGTCAACGTGCCCACCTCGCCGGCTGCCCCGCGCGTCTCCTACATGTATGAGCTCTCCCCGGAGATGCAGGGCGACCTCTACATGGCGCGCCGGGAATACGTCGCAGCGATAGGTGCGTATCAACACGCCGAGCTGCGCAAGTCCCTCACATGGACAAAAATCGGCGTCGCCTATCATCACCTCTTCGCCCTTGACGAGGCCATGAAGGCCTATCAGATGGCCCTCCGCCTCGATTCGCACAACGCTGACGCGCTGAACAACGTCGGTGCCGTCTACCACGGCAAGCACGACTACAAGAAAGCCGCCAAGTCCTATAAAAAGGCGCTGAAGTATAAGCCCAGATCGGCATCCATCTACTGCAACCTCGGCACCACTTACTTCGCCGATCGCAAATATAAAGACGCAGAAAAGGCCTACGGTCATGCCTTCGCCATTGACCCGGCAGCCTTCAACCACAACACGAACGCCTCCATCGATGAAGGCAGCACCAAGGAAGAGCGCATCGCGCAGAACTACTATCTCGCGCGCACCTTCGCGCGCGCCGGCCAGCGCGACCAGGCGCTCTACTATCTCCGTAAGGCCTTCGACGAGGGCTTCCACGACCGGCGCAAGCTCAAGGACGAGCAGGATTTCGCCATGCTGCGCACTACCCTGGAGTTCAAGCAGCTCATGGCCGAGCAGAAGCTGAACTAGCTCGCGCAATCGCCACATCGGAATAACAGATCCGCGTGATAAGCTCTGCTGGATTTCTCCGCTCTATTGTCACGTGGATTTCCTATCGAGATCGAAGCCCAGACCGCCACGGAGACACGCCCCAAAGGGCGTTCCCTTTTCTGGCCGGAGCGCATCTGGCCGGAGCGCATCCTGGGGCCGCGTCCCGGCCTGAGAGAAATCAACCTGGTTTGCTGGAGCTCGTTCGTCGCATTTCTGCTGGTTCCACTCTGCGTCGTTCACTTCATTCAGGTGAAACATGGAGGGGGCTCGATCCGCCAGCTTAACTCCGATTTCGTATACGTATATGGTGTCGGTCAAATCGCTCACCGATACTCGCCGGCAAGAATCTACGACTCCAGCCTGCAGCAGCAGGTCTTCCTCGCAATTCAACCTCCGCGCGATGGCACCTATGGTCCCAGCCCTTACCCCCCATTTGTCGCAATGTTCTTCGCGCCATTCACATATGTTTCGTTTCCGGCGGCATATCTCGTGTGGCTGGGAACATCCCTGGCGCTCTATCTGATCGGTATCGGAGCTACTGCCACTGCAGTCTTTCCAAACGAGCGGCTCAAAATATCGCTGATCGTCTGCCTGGCGCTCGCCTTTTATCCATTCATTTTTGGCACGCTGCTGAATGGTCAGCTTGCCACGATCGCAATATGCGCGGTCGGGCTGGCAATCTATAAGGAAAGACGGGGGAACCTGTTTCAAAGCGGGCTAGCGCTGGCGCTGCTATCGTATAAACCGACACTGCTGCTGCTACTTATTCCTATGTTGCTGCTGACGCGGAGATTCAAGACGCTGCTGGGATTTATCACCGGCGCGGGAATTCTGATTCTGGCGGCGACGGCATTTGCCGGAATGAAAATCTGGCCCACATATGCCTCCATGCTGCGCTATTTCGGACACGTTGCCGGCGTAAGTGGCGCATCGCACCTGCAACTCTGGAAGTATCTCGACCTCAGCTCATCCTTTTCCGCTATTCCCGGCGGCAGGTCCGCAGTCGGAACCGCGCTCCTGATATCTATCATCGGCGCCAGCGCAGCGACACTCGCGGTGCTGTTGTGGAAGTCCCCCTCTCGCGGCCGACCAGCGCAATGGCTCGCCTGGGCGGCAACCCTAACCTGGACTCTGCTGTTGAATGTCTATGTCCCCATCTACGATTCTGTGCTAGTGATTCTCGCCGTAGTCCTGACGCTCGGCGCACTGCGAGATCTCGGGTGGAGCATCGCCGCGGAATGGATTGCCTTTCTGGCGATCGTCGGCTTCGCACTCTCATGGGAGACAGAGTCGTTTGCCAGGGCTCATGGGATTCAACTCCTCACCGTCATGTTGGCCGTTCTCGGATCGGTGCAGCTTCTGCTATTGCGGAGTGCAATTCGTCAGAGAACTCCGGAGCTTGCTCCCTCCGCAGTTTGAACCTACGTCTTTCCGACGGCTCACTATAATCGACCCGTGCCCCTCTTCCGCCGCAAGCCTAAGCTCAAGCAGGAACACAAAATCATGCAGCAGGCCGAGCAGGCCGCCGGCGCACTGCTGCCCGAATACCATCGCGCCACTCCGGAGTGCCCGCACCCCGAGCACTGGAGCATGTACGACTCCATGACGGCGGAGTACGAGGTGCTCGAGTTCCTGCGCACGCTGGTGACGACGCTCAAGCCCGATCTGGTGGTTGAGACCGGCTCCTTTCTCGGCGTCAGCACGCAGTGGATCGCCGAGGGCCTGGAGCGCAACGGCTTCGGCCGCGTCGTCAGTTGTGAGTACGATCCCGTGGTTTTCGCTAAAGCGCAGGAGAAGATTGCTGCATCCCCGCTGCGCGGCCGCATTGAGCTGCGCAACGAGTCATCGTTGGAGATGGACGTACACGGCACCATTGACCTGCTCTTCTCCGACAGCGACATGCCCGTGCGCGAACAGGAAGTGATGCGCTTCCTGCCGCAGATGAATCCTCACGGACTCATCCTGATGCACGATGCGAGCTCACATCTGAAAGTGGTGCGCGAAGCCGCCCTCAGCCTGGAGCGTAAGGGCCTGCTCTCCGTGCTGCTGCTGCCCACACCGCGTGGACTGGTCATCGCGCAGCCCAAGCAGTGAGGCTAACCGTGAGTGGAGAATTGCGGAGTTTGTTCTCGGCCGCCACGAATGACGCGTCGGCTTGATAATTCCTGTTCCCTGTTCCTAAAGCCAGCGCGCCTTGCGCATCACCAGCAGCATCACCGCGGTGCAGATGGCAACCGCCGCGATGACGTAATACGCACCATACTCGGCGTCGATAAACGGCAGCCCCTTCACGTTCATACCGTAAAAGCTGGTGATCACGAGGCCCGGCAGCGCAATCGTGCTGAGCACGGTCAGCACCTTCATCACCTGGTTGGTGCGGTTCGCCACCGACGAGAGATACACATCCAATGTGTTATTCAGCAGATCCCGCAATGTCTCGACCGAGTCCAGTAGGCGCAGCACGTGATCATAGACATCGCGGAAGAATGGATAGAGCTCATCCGGAATGAGGTCGGTTGGATCGCGCAGCATGGAGTTGCAGGCGTCGCGCGTGTTCACCAGAACGCGCCGCAGCTCAATCAGCTTTCGCTTCTGGTCAAAGATATCCTCCACCGTCTCCGGTGAAGGTTCGTCGAGCACGCGGTCTTCCAGCGTGTCGATGATGTCGTCGCTCTTATCGATCGATGGAAAGAACGAGTCCACAATCGTATCCAAAACGAGATACAGTAGCTTGCCCGACGGCGGCTCGCCCGGCGCCTTCAGCGCGCGTTCGAGGATCGCATCGGCGGAGCGGCGCGCATCGCGCACGCTGATAAAGTAATCCCGGCCGACGAACAAGCTGATCGTCCCCAACGTGAGCTCACCGTGGTCGACGGAGAGAATGTATTTCAGGATGTAGAAGAGATACTCGTCTGTCTCTTCGCTCTTCACGCGTTCGTTGTGACTGCGGCAGTCCTCGATGTGCAGTGGATGCAACCGATACTCCTTCGCCAGTTCATCCAGCTTCGGATCGTTTGGATCGTCGAGCGCGTACCAGGTCAATGCCATCCCCTCGCTTCACCTCCGCTGTCATCGCAGTAAACTGCGCAGCGCCATCCGCGCCGCGTTGTAACCGCACATGCCGTGCACCCCGCCGCCCGGTGGTGTTGAAGCCGAGCAGAGATACAGCGAGGGATCGCTCGTGGCATAAAAACGCCAGCCAGGACGCAGAAAGAGCTGCAAACCATCGACCGCTCCCCCGCCGATGTCGCCGCCTTCCAGATTTCTGTCCATGTACTCCAGATCGGCGGGAGGAAAGACGCGACGCGCCAGCACGCATTCACGGAAGCCCGGTGCGAAGCGCTCCATCTGTGCCTCAATGCGCGGCAGCATATCCTCCGTCGATCCATTCGGAACGTGGCAGTAAGCCCACGCGGTGTGATTGCCCAGCGGCGCGCGAGTTGGATCGAACAAGGAGGGCTGCACCACAATGAGAAATGGACGCTTCGCCGTGCGTCCATTGACCACCGCGGATTCAGACGCCGCAATCTCCGCGTCGTCGCCGCCGACGTGCACGGTCGCCGCCAGAGCACAATCTTTCGCGCGCCAGGGAATCGGTTCGCTCAGTGCATAGTCCACCTTGAAGATGCCAGGCCCGGGACGATAGCGCGCAAAGCGATGGCGATCGACCGAGTGCAGACGATCCCCTGCCAATCGCAGCAGTTGTCGCGGCGTGGTATCGCACAATGCGACATCCACTGCACCCACATCCTCGATTCGTCCGATGGGCGTCGAGGTTTGCACCACACCGCCGCGCGATCGCAGGTGCGCGATCAACGCATCGGTGATGGCCTGCGATCCGCCCCGCGGAATGGGCCAGCCCAGGGCGTGCGCTGCCGCCGCCAGCACGATGCCAAACAAACCACTGAAGGGTTGCGATGGGCTAAGGAACGAGTGCGCCGCCAGCCCCGCCATGAGCGCGCGGGCACGCTCACCGCGGAAAGCCAGCCGACCCAGCGCCGCAGCCGGCAACGCCCCCCACGCGCCCATCCGTGCCAGCAGCAACGGATGCCGCGGCAGAGGTGAGACCGGCTGCAGGATGTCCTCGGCCAACGCCCACCAGCTGCGCGATAGCGGCTCCAGAATGCGCCGCCATCCGGCTCCGTCCTCGCCCAGCAAGCGGCATTGTTCATCCAGATCGCGCACCAGCAGCACCGCTGTGCCGTCATCCAGCGGATGCGCCAGCGCAGCCGGCGAATAAATCCATTCCAATCCGTGCGCGGCGAGTGGCAGAGTGCGAAAGAACGGTGACCCCGCCGCCATGGGATGCACCGACGATCCGAAGTCGTGCCGGAAGCCTG
>JAUTWX010000214.1 GCA_030838385.1 Acidobacteriaceae bacterium | reverse complement strand
TGCGTATGGCTCCCCACCATAGCTGAGTCGTCTGCGGGATTTGCCTGTATCGCTCGATGATCCCGGAGTGAACCTGATGGATCTCCTTAGCCCATTCTGTCGAGTTTTGATACGAGGGCACACCTGCAGGGCGCCCGAGTTTTGGAAATAGTCCGAACTCAAGATGCTCGTGCGAATTGATCAGACCTGGCAGAAGTGCATAGCCCTGAAGATTGATTGCCTCCGCTGTTGCCTCGGCATGGTCAGCGATGGAGGCGATGCACCCATCGTCTATGAGGACAGCTCCGTCTTTCCAGGTAATGGGACTCGTACCGATGCGTGCATTCGTAAGTTGAAGCGCCGTGCCTTGGATAGGAAACTGCAGCATACGCGGTCTTTGCTTTTGTAGTTTCAAGATATAGATTGCGGCTACTCCGGCTAGCTCTTCACACTCTGCAAGCTTGCCGGCATCCTCGAATACCCGCCGCTCGGGCTCTTCGAATGCGGGCTCAATGAGAACTCCGACCTCGAATCCATTCCGTTCAAAGGTGGCAATGATCTCCGCCAAAGACCGGGAGTGAACGGCTATATCAACCCTTGTGCCATCCACATGGAAGCTTCGTGTCCATCCCCGCTCTTTCGCTGTCTCGGGATGCATGTCGGAGATAAGCATCCATCCCCCGGGCCGAACGATGCGAGCACACTCGAGAGCAAATGCCTGTAGGTCCTTGACGTAGCTCAGCAGGAACGAAGCCATGACAAAGGTGTACGAGGCATCTTCGCCTGGCAGCGCCGAGCTGTGGCCATGTTCGAGCTTTGTTGTAGGCAGGACCTTTTCGCAAGCGCGCTCCAGCATGGCCACAGAGCAATCGATGCCCGTGAGCGAGGCTGGGTGAAGTGCTTCCAGGTGCGTGAGCCAGCGACCGGTCCCACATCCGACATCCAAAACATTGCCGCCACGAACGGCTGGCAGGACCGGCCTGGCTCTGCGCTCTTCCAGCAGCAGCAAAGGATTGGACTGTGAATCGTAAACCTGCGCCCAGCGACTGAAGACCGTAGCATTGGCTTGAGTCGGAGAGGCGATCGTCGCTGAAGCGGGTGTCTTCACAGGCTCTCCCGCTTCGGCTTGCGCAGAGCGATGAACTGGTTCGCGATATGAAGCTCGAAAGGAAAGCTATAGATGTGCAAGGTATAGCGCCACGCACTGAGAATTTGCAGAAGCCGGCGGCTCCAGCGCGGAGCACGAATATCCTGAACGGTGGGCCAGCGTGAACCGACGACGATCTCGAAGTTGTCGATGAGCTTTTTGGTCCGGCGCTTGAGCCATGGAGCGTTGGTATCAATGCGCAGGGTAAAGTTCATCCACTCCTTTGCCGCCCACCCGGCCGGCGAATCTGGAAATGGAACATCAACCTTGCCGTACATCTCACCGCCGGCATCGTGCGGCTGAGGTGTTGGGGTGTAGTGCTGGATGA
The DNA here is from genome assembly GCA_030838385.1 of Acidobacteriaceae bacterium. GTDB lineage: Bacteria > Acidobacteriota > Terriglobia > Terriglobales > Acidobacteriaceae > KBS-83. The sequence goes on along the minus strand of JAUTWX010000214.1, from coordinate 3,832 downwards.
TGATCTCCGAATCCGGGTTGATGTGTTTGATCCGGCGAATGAATCGCATGGTCTCGCGTGTGTCAAGGTCAGGGTTGTTGGGATTGCCGATGACAAACGAGAACTCGGGAATGATGCCGAACTGACGGGTTCGCCGGGCGATTTCGAGGGTCTGTTGCGTGGTGATGCCCTTTTGCATCTCCTCGAGCACCCAATCCGAACCGGACTCGGCTCCGAAGAAGATCATCGCGCACCCGGCCCGCTTGATTGCGGCAAATGTTTCATCCGAGTACCGGGACATAATGTCGACGCGAGCTTCGCACCACCAGCGAAGATTCAAATGAGCCATGCGATCGCAGAGCTCCCGCGCGTGATCCTCCCGCAGGAAGAAGTTCATATCGTAGAACTGAACCGAGTCCGCGCCATAGCGTTCGACAAGGTGAGTCAAGATGGCGACCGTTCGCTCCGGCGACTCCATCTTCTCCTTGTTGCCGTAGGCTGCGTGAACACCGCAGAAGCTACAGTTGAACGGACAGCCGATGCTCGCATGATGAACGGCGGTGCGCTTGCCAAAAAAAGACGGACGTAGATATTTTTCGACAGGAAGACGGTGAAAGGGTGACCATCGGAACTCATCTGGCCCTTTCATCGGACGCTCCCCATTGTCGCGGCGCAGGCCAAACATGTCCTTGTACGAAAGGCCTTTTACCGAGTCGAAAGGGCGCTTGCCGCGAAGCGCATCAAGAAGCTCGATGAGGGTATCTTCGCCCTGTCCGCGAGCGACGAAATCCACGTAGCGTGCATTGAGCGCAGCATCCGGGTAGATAGAAGGGAAATAGCCGCCCCAGCAGATGGGGACTTTTGGATGAAGACGGCGAACCTCACGAGAGGTCTCCATCGCCGCTACCATCTGCGGACCAGGCATCGCGGAGACGCCCAGCAATTCAACCCTATGCCGGTCGATGAGCTCCAGGATGCGAGCGGTCGGATCATCCTCGAGATTCCCGTCGACGATCTCGTACTCCTCTCTTCCTTCAAGCACAGCAGCAAGCGCGAGGACAGCAAGAGGCAGCCTCCGATTACGAGGCCGGGTAGCGCGTGGATGATAGAGGATAATCATGGGCTGACACGTGCCGCATAGATGCGGAATTGTGATGGAGGACGACGGCGTGCGAGCTTTGCGCGGAGCGGACGGAGAGCCCAGCGAATCCCATAGAACGGGCTTATATAGCTCCATTCCAGCTCGAAGGCATTTTGCAATCGATGCAGACGGTCTGGAGTGAGATATTCGAGGCTCGCGATTGAGTCGGATGCGAACCCATATGTGGCGAAGAAACGCTTGCGCTTCTCCTCGACCATTCTTCTGCCGCTCTCTTCCTCTGCGTACCACGGCGTGTCTGCAATCGCGATGCTGCCGCCTGGGCGGGTGCACCGCAAAGCTTCCGCAAAGGTTCCCTCGTATTTCGCGGAGTAATGAAACGACGCGTTGAAGATCACCAGGTCGAAGATGGATGACGCGAATGGCAGCCGGTCGAGATCCGCCTGAACGCGGGGGAACAAGGGATGGATGTGCGTGCTGTAGTGGATGGCCGCCCCGAGACCATCCCGATCATTCGTCAAGAGATCGACGGCGACGGGAAGATGTCCCTGAAGCGCCAACCGGTAACTCATCCAGCCGTTGCCCGCACCGAGATCCAGGATGTGCAGAGGACGCTTGTTGAGCTGTGCAAGTGGCGCCACGATGGATTGCTCCATCGCGCGGAAGGTGCGTGCACGTATTGCCCACTGGTCGCTATTGCGCCCGGAGATATCCTTGAACGGCAGGCCGAGGTAGTACTCCGACTGGGTACCGCCGCGCCCTTCGGCAGCACGGATGAACTCATACTCTGCAATGAACTTCCGGAAGTGATTGATTCGCTCGGGAGAGAGCGCGCGCCAAATGCCCTCTCTGTATTGCGTTTTCGTTATGCAACTTGGACACGCACGTAATCCGGAACCGGTTCGGGTCTCAGGGGTCATCTCTGCGAGCGGCGCGCCACATTGCCAGCACAAGAGTGTGACCGCCCGGTGCGGCCGCCGTTCTTCGGCTCGATCGATTGCATCCACCTGTGCCGCGATCATCTGGACACCTTCTCGAAGCAGAGCAGGACATGATCACCCGTGCTGCGAAGAACAGGCAGGGTGGCGAATCGTTCTTCCAGACGGCGGAGTAGGAGAAAGAGGCGAGGATGCTGGCGAGCCCATCCTTCGAGATAGGAGGGCGGCACAGCGACTCCGATTCCAGTGCAGGAGTAGAGGCGAAAATCCGGCGCAAAGGATCGGCGAATTGTGCGAAGGCTCGGATAGTAGACTGGGAACCGCGCCCCGTCGATCATCACGTCGTTGTAGCCCTTGCAGCGCCGCAACGCCTTCCGCCACTGTCCGAGAGCGAGATAGTACAGGATTTCGATCAGGCAGAAGCGCGTAGAAAAGCAAAGGACCAGTCGGCCATCCTGCTTTACCAGCCTCGCAAGTGAGCAGGCGACTGCGCCAAGATCGGCGATGCAGTTCAATCCGGAGAAGTTTGAAAAGGCGCCATCGAAGTGTGTCTCCGGATGAAGCTCTCCGATGCGCTCTGTCGGCAGCTCGCAGAAGACTACGGGGATCTGTGGCGAATTGTGCTGAAGGCGCTGCTCGGCCCTAGCGATCATCTGCGGCGAAGCGTCAAGAGCGAATACGGAGATGCCTTTGGCGGCCAGAAAGATCGCATCCTCGCCCGTGCCGCAGTTGAGTTCGAGAACCTTGTCGTTCGTTCGAAAGGTACTTGTGAGCACTTTCCATACGGCGTCGCGCTGCGCTCGGCCAATGAGCGAATCGGTAAATCTCCGATCGTAGTCCTGTGCGATGCGGTCGAAGGCCGCGCCGGCAGGCGATCCCGCATAAGCTGATTCCGGATAGCTGGTAAATGAAATCGCTCTTTCGGCGGTCACGCCTCCACCTCATTCTGGGTGGCCATGAGCCCATTCCGGGAGGCTCTAATGCTTAATCTGAGATCCTCCAGAAGCGCCGAGTTCACCGCCGGGTCTCCATTCAGCCTCGCAAACTGAACTTCGTCGCGGAGCAACTTATCGGCATGTGCGTAGTAAGCCCGCGAGTGCCGGCCCGCGATCCTGATCTCACGATCGGAGCTCTGCGCCCAGGGCTTCAGCTGGACCAGTTTGCTCTGAACCTGCTGGTAGTACGGGGTACCTTTGATCGGATAGGAGACAGTAGTGAAGAAGATATCGGGTTTGGTCTTGCTGACATGACGGATAGTGGCCTCGATGTCTTCCATTTCCTCTCCTTCGTAGCCCCACATCAGAAACATCCCGCTTTGAATCTTGCGCGCGCGGCTCATCTCGACGGCGCGCTGCACCTGCTCCACCTTCACGCCGCGATCCATCGAATCGAGCAGTCTCTGTGAACCACTCTCAGAACCGATCCAGATACGAAAGCAACCGAGCTCCGCGAGTAGATCGAGCATTTCTTCATTGAGTCGATCGGCGCGCGAGATGCATTCGAATGGGATATGAAGGTTGCGCCGGCGCATCTCTGCGGCGTACTTGCGTATCCATTCATGGTTTATCGTGAAAACATCGTCCGACACCCACGCGATATCCGGCGTGTACTCGGTCAGCAGCCACTCCAACTCATCCACGACCTTGATCGGGTTCCGACGACGGTGAGTCTGGCCGTAGACCTGATGGCTGCACCAGCGACATTTGTACGGACATCCGCGCGCGGTGATGAAGTTCACCGACCCCTGCTGATGGTGGGTGCGCCAGGTATCGACATACCGATGCAGATCGATCGCTTGACGGGCGGGCCAGGGTTG
>JAUTWX010000183.1 GCA_030838385.1 Acidobacteriaceae bacterium | reverse complement strand
CTCCGCGGCCTCCTTCCAGGAGACCACCCGCGTGCTCACCGAGGCGTCCATCAACGGCGCCGTCGATGGTCTGCGCGGCCTCAAGGAGAACGTCATCGTCGGCCGTCTGATTCCAGCCGGTACCGGGCTGGAGTTCTACCGCAAAAATGCGCTCTCTCCGGAGCTGGAAGAAGCAGCGCAGAAGGTGCAGGAAGAGGTTTCGGCAGCCCACGAAGCCGAGGAGCGCGAGCTCGAGCTCATGCGCCAGGAGGGCGAGGCCGAAGAGCTGGCTGCCGAATAGGCGCTTCGCTGTGGGCAAATCACTGGCATCTCACAAGGCGGGGCTCCGGTCCCGCCTTCTTCTTTCCCGCCTTTTCTTTCCGGACGGGTAAACTCCATGGGCTCTTAAACGTCTAAGACTAGAATGCCCTTCGTCGTGTGAGCGGCTGTCCTGGCTGGACGTCTATTCTTGATAGGCCCCTGCTTTTCGTTGTACCGATGTCAAGGAATTCGGAGTGATGCGAGAATGATCGGACGCACATCGGCCTCAAAACTTCCGGCTTCCGCAATGACCATCGCCAACGATGGCCGCCCCGTGGCCGCTATCGAGGAGAGACACTTCGAGTGACGTTTCGACCGCGGCTCCCCAGGGCAGTCGTCCTCTTTCTTCTCACGCTGCTCACCATAGCCGTGCAGGGGTACCACTACGGCGTGGACGATGCCGCCATCTACCTGCCCGCGGTGGAGCGTTTTGTCACGCCAGGGCTCTTCCCCTATGGCGCCGATTTCTTCCTCTCGCACAGCCGCGTCTCTTTCTTCTCCGATGCCGTGGGCGGCATGGTGCGCTGGCTGCATGTGCCTCTGCCGTGGGCGGTGCTGGTATTCCATATGCTCGGCATCTATCTGCTGCTGCTGGCCGGCGACTGGCTGGCCCGCCTCTGCTTCACGCAAACCAGAGCGCAATGGGCCTCCATTCTCACCCTCGCCTCGGTGCTGACGGTTCCGGTTGCGGGTACGGCGCTGCCCATCATGGATCCGTATCTCACGGCGCGCTCGCTGTCCACACCCTTGACCCTTCTGGCGCTCACGGCCATTCTCGCCAGCCGTCCCATTCCTGCCGCCGTCCTGCTGGGCATTACGGCGCTGCTGCATCCGCAGATGGCGGCGTATGGCGTCGCCCTGGTGGTGCTTCTGTCCCTGCCGCGCTTTGCCGCGTCCCGCCAGTTGCACGCAGAGGAGGCGCTGGCCTCGTCGCTGGGTCTGTTCCAGCGGCTGCCCGATGGCTTTCATCTCGGCGCGGCGCAGGAGCCCTATCGCGAGACGCTCTACTCCCGCACCTTCTTCTTTGCCTGGGCGTGGACGTGGTACGAGTGGGCCGGCGCCCTGCTGCCGCTCGCGATTCTCTTTGCCATCTCCCGCATCCGGATTGCGGCGGTCACGCCCATTGCGGTGCGGCTTTGCCGCGCCTTGCTGGTGCTTGGCCTGGTCTCGGTCGCGGCGTTTCTTCTCTTCAGCTCCAGCCCGAACTTCGACGATTTCGCGCGCCTGCAGCCCATGCGCTCGTTTCAGCTCATTTACATCGTGATGTTCCTGCTGCTCGGCGGCCTGGCCGGCGAGTATCTGCTGCGGGAAAAAACCTGGCGATGGCTGCTGCTGTTTGTGCCCATCAGCATCGGGATGTATGCGGTCGATCGCAACCTGTATCCCCAGAGTCGCCATCTGGAGCTGCCGAGCGACACCGCGATCAATCCGTGGCTGCAGGCATTTCAATGGGTGCGCGACAACACGCCGCAGGATGCAGTCTTTGCCCTGCCGCCGCGATACCTGCTGATCCCCGGCGAGGACCTGCACGGCTTCCGCGCGATTGCTGAGCGCAGCATGATCGCCGACTGGGTCAAGGACAGCGGCGTTGCCTCCGTCTTCCCCCAGATGGCCCCGGAGTGGAAACGCGAGCAGCAGCTCACCAGCGGCTGGGATCGCTACACGGCGCCGGACTTTCTCGCGCTGGCTGCGCGCAGCCCTGTCACCTGGGTGATGGTGCAGCCGCGGCAGGCTGGCGGCCTCGATTGTCCGTTCCAGAATGCGGCGGCGTCGGTGTGCCGGCTGGCGTCTCCTCCAGCCGCGTCTTCTGTAACTGCTACCTTGCACGCAGCCCCGTTGCGTTCATTCCCGTTGCGCTCATCCCGCTAAGCTCTTCATCGTAGCGACGTGGTCATCGCAATGAGCCAATCCGTTGCGGTCATCGCAACGAATCAATCCGCGTTGCGCCACCGCAACGAACCAATCCGTTGCGCTCACCGCAACGAGCCAATCTGTTGCGCTCACCGCAACGAATCAATCCTGGACGCGTAGATGTAGCCCGCGTCCCGCGGGCTTGTCGCATAGCCGCTGTCGCCCAGCCATTTCACTTTGAATCCTGCGGCCTGCAGCCGGTCGACAATCTCCGTGGGGTCCCCAGCATCGCCGTGGACCTCCATTGCCAGATTGTCCACGCGCTCGAGCCAGTGTGTGGAGTCGCGAAAGATGCGGAACTCTGCGCCCTCGATGTCCATCTTCAGAAAGTTGATGTGGTCGAGATGATGCGCATCTATCACCTCTTCCACCGTGGCCGCCAGAGCGGGATCGAAGCCATAAGGCTCACATAGGGCCCGAAGCTGTTCCGCGTCGTGACGGATGGATTCGCCGCACAGCACCCGCTGCTCCAGAATAATGCCAGGCGTTTTCGCCGCTCTGGCGCGAAACCCACTGTCGGGATAGGTAAACGGGTCTACACCGTATACCCGGCCCTCGGGGCCACCCAGAGAGTGCAGGCAACTCGCCACCACCCCCGTGTTGCAGCCCAGGTCGAGGCAGGTATCGAAGCGCAACTGCCTAAATTCGCGAAAATAAATCTGCCGGACAAACATCTCCCGCAGAAAGGCGTAGCCATTCCCGGCCGTGGTGTTGATCGCGTCCACATCTACCGTCAGGTCCTTATCGAGGACGTGGAAGCGGAGCACACCGCGCATTGCCGCGTCTGCCGCATAGAATTTCCTGGAGCGCACGATCGCGGGTGCGTGCCGCAGAACGGCTGCATACCACCGCAAGGCCTGCCCCGCTGGCATGCTGCGCCAGGTACCGCGAATGTCGTCTAAGAGTCGCTTCAGGGAAGACGACATGCTTCAACTGTCTCCAAACGTCCAGCATGCGAAGGGCATGTAAGAATACGCTTACAGTATTGGGAAAGTGCTTCATCCCGCTCGCCGGCTGTAATCCACGCGAGTTTCCCGCATCATAGCAGCACCGCTTTGCGGCGGTTATCGAGTGAAAGGAGGCAGCATGCAGCATCGGCAGCGATGGTTCAACGCAATTCACGCAATCGCAGTTCACGCAATCGCACTTCCGGCAATCAAGAGGGCGGCTGTGCTGTGTGTGGCCCTCCCTCTCGCAGCTCAGGCCGCACTGGCGCAGGGACGTGTTATTTATCCCGATCCATCGATCGCGAAGACAGAGATTCACGACGCGCTCGCGCGTGCCAGGACGCAGCACAAGCGCGTTATCCTCGATTTCGGGGGCAACTGGTGCGGCGACTGCCAGGTGCTCGATATCTACTTCCACGATGCGACGAACAAGGCGCTGCTGGAAGACAACTTCGAGCTGGTGGACGTGAATATCGGACGCTACGATGCCAATACGGACATCGCCGAGC
>JAUTWX010000137.1 GCA_030838385.1 Acidobacteriaceae bacterium | reverse complement strand
AGCGGCTGGCCGATAATCCGCGGCTCCAGGGCGCCGATATAAGCGGTGATATCCGGTAGTTCCGGCATGCCTACCAGCTTGCAGCTTGCGCCGCCGTTTCGCAACATCGGACCATAGGAGGGACGTGATACACTCCGCCCGATGAATCGACGGATGTTTCTTGGCCAGGCTGCGATGGCGTATGGTGCCTTCCTGCTCCACGCGCGGGCCCAGGGAACATCGCATGCGCCCGCCCTCACCATCCGTGAGATCCGCGCTGTTCGTTTGCGCGATGGGTTCAACAGCCGCTTTATCCGCGTCTATACCGACCAGGGTCTCACCGGCACGGGTGAGATGCTGGACACCGTGGGGGCCGAATATATCGTCAACCACAACATCGGCCCTTCGCTTGCCGGCCGCGACCCGCTGGATATAGAAGGCATTCTCTTCGACCTGTGGGGCTGGAAGCACCTTTCCGTCGGCGGTTCGCCCTCGCCGCTGTTCATGCGTGGCATGGGCGGACCCTACCTGACCGCCATCAGCGGAGTGGAAATGGCCCTGTGGGATCTGGCGGGCAAAGCCCTGAATGTGCCGGTTTACCAGTTGCTTGGCGGCCGCGTGCGCAATCGGTTGCCTGTTTATCTGCACGCAGCCAACCCGGCGGAAGCCGCCAGCCTGATTGCAAAGACCAAGGTAAAAGCGCTCAAGATCGGTGTCGATTACAGTCCCGATGCCTGGACGCTCAAAAAGGGTTGGGATCCAGACAAGCTTTGGGGACTTCACCTGAACACCGTGCAATTAGACGACGTCGTGAATTTTGTCGCCTCTATCCGCGAGGCAGTCGGCCCCCGCTACGATCTGGCTCTTGAATGCCATGCGCGTTACGACGTGGAAACCGCCATACAGCTGTGCCGGCTGTTGGAGCCATTCCGTTTGATCTGGGTTGAGGAGCCAATCCCCAGCGATGATGTGGATGCCATGGTGAGGGTGCGCAATGCTACGCGTCTGCCTATCGCGGCGGGCGAGAATATCTACAGCCGCTATGGGTTTCGCCCATTTCTCGAAAAGGAAGCGCTCAGCGTGATCCAGCCGGACGTGTCGAAAACCGGAGGCCTGCTGGAAACGCGTAAGATCGCCGCGATGGCAGAGGTTTACTCCATCCCCATCGCACCCCACGGAGTAGCTTCTCCGCTGGGTACCATGGCGGCAGCCCATGTCGCGGCCACAACGCCTAACCTGATGCTGCTTGAGTTTACCCACTACGTTGATCCGTCATACACCTCGCTGACGGAACCGGTCTCGCTCGATGGGGAAGGCTTTCTCCAGGTGCGGACTACGGCCGGAATCGGCGTGGCCCTCGACGAAGATGTGCTGAAGGAACGGACAGACTCTGAATTTCATCCTTTGTGAAGCGTATGTCTGAAAGCAAGGTCCCTCAAATTGTCGCAGTCGGCGAGTTGTTATGGGATCTTCTGCCCGACGGCGCCAGGCTGGGTGGGGCACCGGCAAACTTCGCCGTGTTCTGCGCCCGGCTGGACAACCGTAGTGTATTAGTCTCAAGCTTGGGTAACGATGACTACGGCGATTCCGCCCGCAGCATGCTCGTGCAGCCGAACCTGGACCTGACGCAGTTACAGATGAGCGATACTTATCCCACGGGAACGGTCGACGTTACATTCTCGGCCAACAACCAGCCCAGCTATGTTATCTCCCGAGGAGTGGCATGGGATTTCATTCAGCTCACTCCTGGGCTGCTGGCAACCGTCGGTGCTGCGGATGCCATTTGTTTTGAAACCCTTCCACAGCGGCATGAAGTATCTCGGTCGACCATCCGGAGCCTGGTGGATGCCGCCCATCCAGAGTGCGTGCGGGTGTGTGACATAAATATACGAATGCCCGATTGCAGTGCTGAAGTGGTCCACTGGTCGGTGGCCCACGCCGATATCATCAAGCTGAGCGACGAGGAGTTGCCCCTGACCTTTTCGTTTCTGGGCGGCCTTGGCGTACCCACGCAGCAGTTAACGCCAGAAACTGCGTCCCGTGCGCTGCTCGAGAATTTCCCAGGCTGTAAATTGGTGGCTACCACCCTGGGAGCCGAGGGAAGCATGGTCACCACCCGTGAGGGCACATTCAGGCATCCGGGTTTTCCCGTCAAGCTGGTCGACACTGTCGGCGCGGGCGATGCCTTTACTGCTGGTCTCCTGCACGCCTACCTGCGTGGCGCCTCGCCGCAAGTGATGGCAAAGATCGGCAACCTTTGTGGCAGTTACGTTGCCGGCCAGCAAGGAGCCACGCCGGCACTGTCCGCGCAACTGATCGTGAGCATTCGTGCATTGCTGGGCACGCAAGAGCAACCGCCGTCTGGGGGGAGTGAATGAACCGCCGGAAATTCCTCGTTTCATCGTTGACCTCCTCCGCGATGTGCGCCCTGCGGAGCCGGCTCGTGCTCGCATTGGACGAGCAAGCGGCGCTAAGAGAAAAACTCATGCGCGATCCGTTGCGGCCACAGTTTCATTTGCTGCCTCCAGCGAACTGGATGAACGATCCCTGCGCTCCGCGATTTTTTAGCGGCCGGTACCACATGTTTTTTCAGTACAACCCCGGCGCAGCTGTGTGGGGAGACATTCATTGGGCGCACGCCGTCAGCCCTGATCTCATCCACTGGAAGCACCTGCCCGTGGCACTCTCGCCGACTCCGGGTTCGTATGATGCCTACGGATGTTTCACGGGGAGCGTGCTCCCCGGCGTCGATGTTCCCAGCATTCTCTACACTGGCGTCACCAAATGTTCACCCCAAGAGGAGACCATCCGGGGTGAAGGAGTACGCGAGGTACAGTGTCTCGCGACCTCAACCGACCCTGAACTGGGCCGCTGGACGAAGCTACCGAAGCCGGTACTGGAGGCTCCTCCGCCCGGCTTAAAGATTACAGGCTTTCGCGATCCGTGCCCGTGGAAGGATGGGGACACCTGGTACATGGGCGTGGGTTCGGGGTTTAACAAGGTGGGCGGCGCTGTGCTGCTGTATACCTCGCGGGATGGCCGCAACTGGACCTATCTACATCCACTCGCGCAGGGCAAGTGGAACGAAGGCACAAAGGTCAACCCCGTAGACACGGGTGAAATGTGGGAATGCCCCGACTTCTTCCCGCTTGCAGATAAGCATGTGCTGCTTTACTCCACCGAGCGAAAGGTCTATTGGGAGGTGGGCACCTTCGATAAACGCGACCTCCGTTTCCACACCGAGACCAGGGGTCTGCTCGACCACGGATCGTACTACGCAATGAAGAGCATGGTGGACGAGAAAGGCCGGCGCATCCTGTGGGGATGGGTTCAGGAAACGCGTAGTCCTGAGGAGTGCAAGGTTGCAGGATGGGCCGGGGCGATGGCTCTGCCCCGTGTGCTGTCGCTGGGGCCGGATAACACGTTGCGCATGGATGTCCCACCCGAGTTTGCGTCGTTCCGAACCGGTACGCAGAAATCGATTAAGGATCGCGCCGGCGAGGTCATTTGCAAATTCAAAGTGGGCCAGAGTGCCTGTGGGCTCGAATTGCGTTCCGGCACGACGTTATTGTTTGCCATTCAGTATGGAGGCGCATCTTCTGTGACGATAGGCGGAAAGACCATTCCGCTTTCATCCGGCCGGGATGGACTCGCGTCGCTTCGTCTCTTTATCGACGGCTCGATCATCGAGACGTTTGTTAACTCTAGAGAAGTAATGACGGCCCGCTGTTACGCACCGGCGCCGGCCGGCATCCAGGTCGCATGGACCGGAGCCGTCGATGCGCTCAGCACCCTTGAACTGTCAGGCATCGCGCCCATTTCCAAAGACCGGCTGACCGTCTAAGGTTAACTACTTGGTTATTCGTGAACAGCAGGGAGTAATCACGAGTTTACTACCCGCTCGTCCACATCATTATTCTCCCGGACCATGGACGGCGGCTCCCCAGCCTATTACTATCACCCATAGGAACAAACCCGGAGGATGAGTCTCCTTCGGGTCAAC
>JAUTWX010000107.1 GCA_030838385.1 Acidobacteriaceae bacterium | reverse complement strand
GAGGAGGGCTACTACGAGCTCTCGCGCCTGCGGGTGGAGCAGCCGAAGGACTGGACTGCGCTGGAGCAGGCGTTTGCGGATAAGACGGTCATCGCCGGCACCGTGACCGGTGTGGTGAAGGGCGGCCTGACGGTGGACGTCGGCGTGCGTGCGTTCATGCCGGGCTCCCGCAGTGGGGCGCGCGATGCTGCCGAGATGCAGCGGCTCGTAGGGCAGGAGATTCGCTGCCGCATCATCAAGCTGGATGCAGCGGAGGAGGACGTGGTCGTCGATCGCCGCGCCGTCGTTGAAGAGGAAGACCGCTCTACGAAGGAGCGCCGCTATTCCGAAATCAGGGAGGGCGATACGGTTTCCGGAACAGTGCGCAGCCTGATGGACTACGGAGCGTTCGTCGACATCGGCGGAGTGGATGGGCTGCTGCACATCAGCGATATTGCGTGGGGCCGCATCGAGAAGCCAGCCGATGTGTTGACCGTGGGGCAGCAGATCGACGCGAAGGTGCTGAAGATCGAACCGGCAGGCAAGCGTATCTCCCTCGGCATGAAGCAGCTGCAATCGCATCCGTGGGACGCTGTCGCAGGGAAGTACACCGCCGGCGAGCGCGTGCGTGGCAAGGTGACACGCGTCACCGACTTTGGAGCGTTCGTCGAGTTGGAGCGGGGCATTGAAGGGATGATTCATCTCTCTGAGATGTCGTGGGCGAAGAAGGTGAGGAAGCCGGGCGATATGGTGAAGCCGGGCGACGTCGTCGAGGTGATGATTCTGGGCGTGAATGCGGCGGAGCGGCGGATGTCGCTCGGATTGAAACAGACCCTCGGCGATCCGTGGGCGGATGCATCGCAGAAGTTCCCGGCAGGCTCGCAGGTGGAGGGGCCGGTGACCAGCTTCACGAAGTTCGGCGCGTTCGTGCAACTTGCCGACGGGGTGGAAGGCATGATTCATGTCAGTGAGATCAGCGCGGAAAAGCGCATTGAGCGGCCGCAGGACGTGCTTCGCGCCGGTCAGGTGGTGAAGGCGAAGGTACTCGACGTCGACAAGGAAAAGCGGCAGCTCCGATTGAGCATGAAGCAGTTAGTCCCGACTGGTCTCGACGAATACATCGCCGAGCGCAAGGTAGGTGAGGTCGTGACGGGACGCCTGATCGAGATCGCTGGCGAGCAGGGAACGGTGGAGCTGGGCGAAGGGATCCATGCGCAGGCGCGGCTGACTCTGGAGGTCGCGGCGAAAGAGCAATCACCGGCTGGCGCGCTGGACCTATCGTCGTTCAGCGCCATGCTGGCATCGCGCTGGAAGAATGGACCCTCTGTCAGCGAGGCGAAGGCCGAACCGGTCCGCACGGGCCAGATTCGAAGCTTTCGCATCACCATGGTCGATCGCGGGGCGAAGAAGGTCAAAGTGCAACTGGTATAAGCGATTACTCTGATCTTCGCCGGGCGGTTGGGTGTGCAACAAAATAGCCAAATGATCCGTCCAACGTACATCCGTCTACTGCGACATACCCTGGGATATATTAAAAGCAAGTGTATAGGCTAACCTCAAAACCGAAGATACCCGGCGCGTGGAGACTTCTTCTCTCCCTGCTGTGCCTCTCTTTGGTTGTTGCCTGCGGGACGATTCAGGTTGTTCACGTCCATCCGCAAGGAGATATCTCCCACCCCGACTGCGCTCTCTGCGCCACCGCACATGTAAGCGTGCAGCTGGCCGAGACATCCGTGACGTTGCACCACGTCGCGCCGGTCAGATGGGTCGTCGAGCCGTTGGTTGCGCCGGCTCCGACCCGGACCCTCTCCACGTTTGCACTCTTCACCCGACCACCGCCTGTTGACTTTGTTCTCGCATAGAACTTCGTCAAAAAAAATCAGGCTTGAAATTCAAGGGGGTTGTATATGCATTCGTCATTGCGGCGCGCCATAAGCGTCTTCATTTTTATTATTTCCGTGTTCGCGTCGGTTTCGCCGCTTTTTTCCCAGTCCAATTCAGGGATCGTCAGTGGAACCGTAACCGATCCAATCGGCGCCGTGCTCCCCGGAGCGGTCGTTTCAATCTTGAACCCCGTCAGCGGCTATTCCCGTTCGATGGTCACCGATTCTGCCGGGCACTTCCAATTTACAAATCTCCCGCTCAACTCGTACCACGTGACGGCAACGGCTAAAGGGTTCGCGCCTGTCGCGCAGGATGCCCATGTAACTTCGTCAATCCCGCAGACCATAACGATCCCTATGAAGGTCGAGGGATCGTCAACCACGGTCACCGTGGAAGCCGAAGATCTGGTGAGCAACGACCCGACCGCACACACAAATATTGACCGCAACTTGTTCGACAAGCTGCCGCTTGAGAGCCAGTCTTCTTCGCTCAGCTCGCTTGTCACGATGGCCTCTCCCGGTGTCGCGGCCGATTCCAACGGTCTCTTCCATGGTCTTGGCGATCACGCCTCGAACTCATTTTCTGTAGATGGACAGCCGATCACCGATCAGCAGAGCAAGGTGTTCTCCAATCAGATCCCGTCCAATGCGATCCAGTCGATTGAGGCGATCCCTGGAGCCCCGCCCGCGGAATACGGCGGCAAGA
>JAUTWX010000063.1 GCA_030838385.1 Acidobacteriaceae bacterium | reverse complement strand
GCGGCCTCACCCGCCGGTCCATGGACCGACGCAGGTGCTCCTGCCGTTCCCAATGAGCCCGCCTTCTGCTGCGCCGGCTCCCAGCGCGCCGTCATCGACCCCGACGTCATCGCCGACGACTCCGGCCAGCTCTACATTTCCTACGGCAGCTTCTTTGGCGGCATCAGCGTGCGCAAGCTCTCTGCCGACGGCCTCACCTCCGACGCATCATCAGAAAGACTCATCGGCATCGACAACTTCGGTGAGGGCGGTAACTTCTGGAAGCACGACGGCTGGTTCTACTACTTCTTCTCCACCTCCAACTGTTGCGATGGTCCGCTCACCGGCTACACCGTCATGGTCGGCCGCGCCCGCACGCCTCTGGGCCCGTTTCTCGATAAGAACGGCATCGACCTCACCAACTTTGCGCCCGGCGGCACCTTCTCCATCGCCGCCAACGGCAACACCTTCGTCGGTCCCGGCGGCAACGTCATTTTCACCGACGACGCACGCCAGGACTACATGCTCTACCACGCCGTCAGCACGGTCACGCCATATCTCGCCGGCTTCCCCGGCGTGACCATCCGTCCCGCCCTCATTGATCCAATCGACTGGATCGACGACTGGCCAGTGGTCCGCGGCGGCTACGGTCCATCAGACACCGCGCAGCCCGCGCCCGCCGCACAGCCATGGCAATACAACGCCTACCGCACGCGAATCCTCCAGCCCGACCAGCCCGGCAAACTGATCTCCGCGCTCTCAGACGAGTTCAACTCCACTACGCTTTCGCCGCAGTGGCACTTCATCCACCCCGGCGCAGACAACACCTACGTCCTCACCGGCTCCAGCTACCAGGTCGACACGCACGGCCCCGACGAGAATGGATCGCCCGCGGTCGTCTCCATCCTCGGCGAGCCCACGCCTCCCGGTGACTGGATGGTCGAAACCAAAATCACCACCAGCGTCCCCTTCGATAACAGTTGCTGTTACAACGTCGCGCAGGGCGCGCTCTTTATCTATGGCAACGACCAGAACTCCATCAAGCTCGACATCTTCCCCAACTTCGACGTTCGCGCCGCCGAGTTCGGCAAGCAGGTCGGCCCCGTGCCCGCACACTATCCCACCTACGACCACCAGTTCATCGGTCAGGCTGGCCCCACCACATGGCTGCGCGTCGCCAAACACAGCAACGCAGCCCCGAACGCTCAAGGCGGTAGCGAGTTCTACACCGCCTACTCCTCCACCGATGGCGAGCACTGGATCCGCGGCGGCACCTGGCAGCACTCGCTCGGCTCCGGCGCACAAATCGGCATCTCCGCCGAAAACGCCGCCGGCTTCACCATCAACTTCGATTACGTCCGCGTTTACGCGCTGAGGTAGCCACTGGCCTCATCCCTGCGGCTCGGCACGCGTTGCCGAGCCGTATTTTTCTCAAGCTCTAAAGCGCCTTGGCCATCAGGATGAAGTGCCCGGGAATCGCCATCTTCTCCATCAGCACCGCGGGATACTCCTGCGTCCCCGTCTCCATATACCCCAGCTTCCGATAGACCGGCAGCAGTTGCTCCGCGCGCGGACTCACCACCCGCAGGTCCATCCACCGGCAGCCCTGCTCGCGCGCATACTGCTCCGCCGCGGCGTTCAACTGCTTGCCCAGTCCCGCGCCCTGCCGCGCCGTCGCAATCGATAGCAGCCCCAGATACGCACGCTCGCCACACGGCTCTATATACACGCAGCCCACCGGCTCGCCATCCTCCGTCTTCACCAGAAATGTCCCGCGCTCGAACAGAGCTTCCAACTCGCCATCGCCTTGCAGCCGATCGCCGCCGCCCTTCTTCAGAAAGCGCTCTACCTCAAATGCTTGGTTCACCAGCATGCGAATCACCTCGCGATCGTCTGCTGTTGCCATCCGGATACTTCCTTCACCCACCTGGACAGTGTTCATATGCAATAGATTCTCCACCATCGCGCACGTTGCGTGTAACCTCCGCCACTGCGCGCCGTCCCACCGGTACTGGACGCCGCTGCGCCATCCATTTGCATGCAGGCTGCGTACCCCAGATGAGGACTCCATGCGTACTTCGCTCGTTCATTCTCTGCTCGCCTTCGCGCTCACAGCCTCGCTCACCGGCTGTACTGTCAACGCCGCGTCGCGCGTCCCCATTCCGGCGCCCAACGCCGACGCCACCCTCGCCAAAACCAGCGGCAAGCAGACCGCCGTCTTCGCCGGCGGATGCTTCTGGGGCACGCAGGCCGTCTTCGAGCGCGTCAAAGGCGTACTAAAGACCACTACCGGCTACTCCGGCGGCTCGGCCTCCAGCGCGACTTACGATCAGGTCACCACGGAAACCACGGGCCACGCCGAATCAGTGCAGGTCGTCTTTGATCCGTCGAAGATCACCTACGGCGAGCTGCTGCGCATCTTCTTCTCCGTCGCGCACGATCCCACCCAGCGCAACCGCCAGGGCCCGGACGTCGGCACCTCGTATCGCTCCGCCATCTTCTATGCCAACGACGAGCAGAAGCGCCTCGCCACCGCTTACATTCAACAGCTCGATCAGGCGCACATCTTCCCGCATCCCATCGCCACCCAGGTGGTGCCGCTCAAAGGCTTCTATCGCGCCGAGGACTACCACCAGGACTACGCGCTCCACAATCCGGACAACCCCTACATCCTCGTCTGCGACCGCCCCAAGATCGAAGCCCTCAAGCAGCAGTTCCCCGATCTCTTCGTCGACTACAAGGGCGGCAAATAGTTCGCAGCCTCACAAAGCCGGGTGCCTCATCCTGAGCAGAGCGAAGGGTGGGATACCAGCAACGCCATACGATTCCATTTGCGAATCGTCATCTCGACCGGAGCGCCGCAGGCGCGCAGTTGAGAGATCTGCTGTCTTATCCGCGGCCACGCCCGTTCTCACGGCTGCGCGTAATACCCCATGTTGGTGCGGACCCTTAGCCCCGGCCGAGCGAGCTTCACCTCCAGCCCGTGATACACGTCCACTCTGCCGGCAGCCGCAGAGTCGAACGAGAGTTCGTAGTACGCGTTGGCGTCCGCAACACAGCGCACGATGTCTCCGTAAATGTCGCCCGTAGGACCCGGAGTCCGTCCGCCGCTCTGCTCAGCCAGTACCTGCAACGACAGATTTCCCGCATCCGCCTGCTTCGCAGATTCCACACCCTTCAGGAAGTTCTGATACATGAAGGCGCGCGCCTCGGTCCCCTTGTCCATGTCCTGCGGAATCACGCCATACAGCGTCACGCGGGCTTCGCGAAGGCTGGTCGAGAGATCGACGATCGAATGAAAAAAGCTGCTCTGGTTCCTCGCATCCATGTGGTATCTCGCGCTCGAGAGCATCGGCCATCCCTCGCCCACCCAGATCATCAACTTCCTGCCCGGCTTGGTCGCCTCATACTTCGTCATCTGCGTCAGCGCGTCGACCGACCGTCCAAATCGCAGCATCAGGCCGTCCAGTCCCTGTGCGCTGTTGATCACATGGATCGGTGCCGGCAGCTTCTCAATGTCGGCTGCCAGCGCGTTGCCATCGCGCGTGGCCTGGTTCGCCTTCACCCCAGTGTCGGTGAGAAAAACAGCCGAGACCGGCAGCGCCAGATGTCCGCCATTCTGCCGCAGAAACTTCTCTACTCCCTGGCGCACGGCGGCCATCTGCCGAAACGAGGTATTCATCGTATCCAGAACCAGCACGATCTCCACCGGTGGCTCTGCGGTAAGCCCATCCACGGCATGGAAGGACTGGATCGGCTGTGACAGGTTGTTATCCAGAACCGTGAAATCCGGCTGCTGCAGACCGCCGACCGCATGTCCGGATGCGTCCATCACCACGACATCAAGATGAATGCGGCGCTCCGCCTTAACTGCCGCCTTTACGGTCTCTGGCGTGCGTTGAACCAGCTTCGGCGAGTGCGGAG
>JAUTWX010000048.1 GCA_030838385.1 Acidobacteriaceae bacterium | reverse complement strand
GTGAAGACCCATGCCATCGCAATGTTGCGTATCGTGCTGAGTTGCAGCCCGCTCTTGTTGGCCATCATGGTCCCGGCCACGCCCGAGGAGAGCACATGCGTGGTCGAAACCGGCAGCCCAAAGCCATCCGCCGCCATGATGGTCCCCATCGCAACCAGCTCTGCCGCAGCGCCCTGGCCATAGGTAAGGTGCGTCTTGCCGATCTTCTCGCCCACCGTGACCACAATGCGCTTCCAGCCCACCATCGTGCCCAGTCCCAGCGCCAACGCCACGGCCAGCTTCACCCAGCCCGGGATGAACTTGGTGGCCTTGTCCAGGTGGCCTTTGTAGTTGATCAGCACCTTGCCATCGGCGGCAGTGAAGGAGGGGGACTTCGTCTTTTGCATCACGCGAATGCCTTCGCTCGCCAGGTACATATCGTTACGCACGTTCGACTGTTGGTCTGAGGGAACAGCCGCGAGCGACTTGTACAGGGTCACCTCGTGGCTGATCTCGTGGATCAACTGCTGTTCCGCGGCCACTGTCTCCGGCGCAATCTCCTTGGTCTGCAGGTATCTGGTAATGTCCGCGCGTGGATCGCCCACACTGCCGCCTGTTGAGACATATCCCTGCAGCGTATCCGCCGCCTGCTGCGAGACCGCGACGAAATCCTGCGCCTGGTTGGAGCCGATGGCGTGGTTGAGCGCGTACGCGGTAGGGACTGTGCCGATCAGGATGAGCATGATGAGTCCCATGCCCTTCTGTCCGTCGTTCGATCCGTGCGCGAAGCTGACGCCGGTGCAGGTCAGGACGAGCAGGCAGCGAATCCAGAACGGCGGCGGCTCGTTTCCCTTCGGCGCTTCATACAGCCGCTTGTCCTTGACGAAGGTCTTGAAGATGATCAGCAGCAGCGCCGAGAAGAAGAAGCCAACCAGTGGCGAGATCAGCAGAGCTTTGAATACATTCGTGGTCTGCGCCCAGTCCACACCGCTGGTACCGGTGCCGCCTCCCGTTCTCGCGGCGAGATACTGGTTTGCCAGTCCCACGCCGATGATTGATCCGATCAGCGTGTGCGAACTTGAGGCGGGCAGGCCCAGCCACCAGGTGCCCAGATTCCACAGGATCGCTGCAATCAGGAGCGCGAATACCATGGCAAAGCCGGCATTCGATCCCACGTGCAGGATCAGCTCGACCGGCAGCAGCGATACCACCGCAAACGCGACTGCACCCGATGACAACAGCACCCCGATAAGGTTCCACATGCCCGACCAGACCACCGCGACGTGCGGTTCCAGTGAATGTGTGTAGATAACGGTAGCGACCGCGTTTGCGGTGTCGTGGAAGCCGTTGACGAACTCGAAGCCCAGCGCGATCAGCAACGCCAGGCCGAGCAGCACATAAGGCCACACCGTCGGATAGTGGGTAGTGGCAAGATCCGAACCGAGCTTGAGTCCGGCGTAGATTATGCCGCCGGCGATCGCGCAGCCGAAGACGATCATCGCGATCCTGCCCGGGCTGCGGCTGAGCTTTTGATCCATCACGCTCGTGCCGAGCTTCTGGATCTCTGGAGTAAGGGTTGTAGCGTTTTCCATGCGCGCACGGCTCCTGTGCCGATTCCGCGAACCTAGCAGCGGAAGCGTGCATAGAGCGTTAAGCCAGCCCGGCAGGGTGTGAATTTCTGGTGAAAGCGAAATGACGTCGCGCTTCCCGGGCGACGGGAAAATGTGCGTTCCGATTCAAAAGCTAGAAGCTAAAGAAACTAAGAGCCGAGAGCTGAATTTTTCTTCATCAGAATGTCAGCAAAGCTGCGATCCTGCCGCAGCAATATCGCCTGCAGCCGCACCAGTTCCAAAAGCGCAAGGAACATGCAGATCACTGCCCGCTCCGAACGTGCATCGCGCAGCAATTGATTCAGGCGAATGGGCGCATCTTCCACAGTAAACCGCCGCCAAATATGATCGATCATTTGTCCGATGGTTATCGAATCATCCTCCATATTGAGGACCGGACCCTGTTTCAACCGTTCCAGCGCCTCGTGAAAGACGCGCGTCAGGTGCACCGTGTCCGCGACCATTTCGCATTCGCCGCCTTCGTCATCGCGAAGCTCACGGCGTCCCGGCCATGACCGGTGGCTGGAGATCGTCACGACGTTGCCCGCGCTGCGGTTCAGCTTCTGGTTTTGCACGCCGACGCCGAGGGGTGGGCGCATTTCGGAGGAGAGTAGGGAGGTAGTTTCCATGGCAGGGAGGATCTCCGTGTCCGTTCTTCGAAAGTACCAGCGGAAGGGCAGACCGTGCGTTAAGGGTGGCTGACGCAATGTGAATTTCTGATGAATGGAACTGAAACCCTGTCACTAATGCGCAAAAAATTGCCAAGGCGGGTTGAAATTACCGCCAGTCATCCCGCGCCGCCAGCGTGTCGTTCATCACCTGATCGAAGCCGGTGTGCTTCTTCACCAGGATGTCGCCAAAGTTGCGCTCCTGGCGCAGCAGAATGGCTTGCAGCCGTACCAGCTCCAGCAGCGCGAGAAACATGCAGATCACCGCCCGCTCCGACCGCGCATTGCGCAGCATCTGGCTGAGGGAAACCGGCGCATCCTCCATGGTGAGCCGCCGCCGCAGATAGTCGATCATCTGCCCCACCGTCACCGACTCGTCGTCCACATTCAGGACCGGCCGCTGCTTCACCCGCTCCAGCACCTCGCGGAAGACGCGCACCAGGTCCACCGTGTCGGCGGCAATCTCCGGCTCTGTCCCTTCGTCCTGGAACTCGCGCAGCGCCGGGCGCGACCACGTTGCTTCTTCGATCTGCTGCTTCTGCTTCAGCATCTGCGCCGCGTTCTTGAAGCGCTCGTGTTCCAGCAGCCGCTCCACCAGCTCGCGCCGCGGATCCTCGCTCTCCTCGGCACTCTCAGCCGGGCTGCGCGGCAGCAGCATGCGGCTCTTGATGTGAATCAGCAGCGCCGCGGTATAGATGAAATCCCCGGCAGCATCCACATCCGTCTGCTTCAGCCGCTCTACAAAGCTCAGGAACTGCGACGTAATCTTGGCGATTGGAATGTCGTAGATGTCGATGTCCTGCTTCCGGATGAGGTCCAGCAGCAGGTCGAGCGGTCCGTCATACACCTCGCCCACTACGACGGAGAAAGGCGAGACGCTCTCCACGTCGCTCTTCTTGCGGGCAGGCTTTGCCGCTTCTTCTTTTGTAACCGCGGGCTGCGGGTTCTGCTCGGGCGCGCGCTCGTCTGTCATTGCGCTGTCTCCGGGCATTGCGCAATCTCCGGCAACAGATGCATCGCCTCGTTCACCTCAGCCATGGTCTCGGAGGCCCTTTTCCGTGCCCGCACCGCGCCATTGCGCAGAACTTCCTGCGCACTCTTTTCGTCGTACTGCGCCCGCCGCTCCTGAATCGGCGTCAGCTCCCGCACAATCGACTCGGCAGCCCACGCCTTGCACTCCAGGCAGCCAATCCCCGCGCTGCGGCAGCCCTCGTACACCTTCGCCATCGTCTCCGCCGTGGAGAAGACTTTGTGCAGATCGCCCACCGGACACTTATCGGGATCGCCGGGATCGGTGCGCCGCACACGCGCCGGATCGGTCACCATCGGCCGCAGCTTCTGCCGGATCACCGGCTCCGGGTCAGTCAGCAGAATGGTGTTGTTATAGCTCTTCGACATCTTGCGCCCATCGGTGCCAGGCAGCTTCGGCGAGGGCGTCAGCAGAACCTGCGGCTCGGGCAGAATCGCTCGCACGTTGCCCGTCAGATCCCGACCAGCGTTCTCGGAGAGGAGAGACTCTTTGAGCTGCGCATGCGTTGGTGGAACATATCCGGCTCGCGGATAGGTCGTATTGAACCGCCGCGCCACCTCGCGCGTCAGCTCGACATGCGCCACCTGGTCCTGCCCCACGGGCACAAAATCCGCCTGATACATCAGGATGTCCGCCGACTGCAGCAACGGATACCCGAGGAACCCATAGGTGCTCAGGTCTTTGCCGCTCAGGTTCTCCTGCTGCTCCTTATAAGTAGGGACGCGCTCCAGCCAGCCCAGCGGCGTAATCATGCTTAGCAGCAGATGCAGCTCCGCATGCTGCGGCACATGGCTCTGCACAAACAGCGTGCAAATCTCCGGATCGAGCCCGGCGCCCAGCCAGTCCAGCGCCACCTCCAGCGTGTTCTGCGCCACGTTGCGCGGGTCGGCGTAGTCGGTAGTCAGCGCATGGTAGTCGGCGATGAAGAAGTAGCACTCGTACTTGCGCGAGCCTTCGTCGTTCGTCTCGTGCTGCAGGCGCACCCAGTTCTTCAGCGCGCCCATGTAGTTGCCCAGGTGCAGCTTGCCGGTCGGGCGCATGCCGCTCAGCACGCGGCGCGCAGTGCTGGATCGAAGCGTGGTCGGAGATACTGCGGAGTCAGTCGTCAAAGCCATGAGGGTGCTTTGCCGATTGTACCGGCGAACACCCTATCAATTCAGCCGTGCAGCAAGAGCGTCAGGAAGACGGCCAGGATCGGCGTGACGATCCTCATGGTCACCCAGCCGCCGACGATGAACGCGAGAATGAAGCCCATCCAGCCCAGGTTGTCGTACATCGCCGCGAACCGGCCAGAGATCACGTGGCGGAACAGATGGCTGCCATCCAGCGGCGGAAACGGCATCAGGTTGAAGACCGCCAGCACCAGGTTCAGCGTAATGCCGAAGTAAAAGATCAGCGTGAGCGGAAAGACCACAGGCGCGGTTGACATCAGGTTCGGATCAATCGCACCGGTCAGCAGTCCCTGCAGCACCTCACGGCCCTGCGGCGCGAAGCGCTCCATCAACAGCAGCACGATGAACGACCCGATCGCCAGCAGCAAATTGCTCGTCGGTCCGGCGAGCGTCACCAGCACATCGTCACGTTTGTAATTGCGAAAGTTGCGGCCGGTGACCGGCGTCGGCTTGGCCCAGCCAAACAGCAGACCGCCGCCGCCGAACAGAGGTGTAAAGAGCGTGATGAGCGGCAGCAGGATGGTGCCAAATGGGTCGATATGCTTCGCCGGATTCAACGTAACCCGCCCCAGCATGCGAGCCGTGGGATCGCCCAGCCGGGACGCCGTCCACGCGTGCGCCGCCTCATGGAACGAGAGCGCAAAGAGCAGAACGATAAACTCAAAAATTTTTACTGCAAATCTCGGATCCATACAGACCCATACAGACTTTCTGCGTGCACGCTCTAAGGCATGCTCAGTGCGAAAAATTAGCTATCCAGGGACCAGCCGATGGTAGCACGCGAACACTGCCTCACTCGTCCCTGCCGCTCTCCCAGCCCTCGCCTTTGACTTCGCTCTTTTTCTTGATCTCTTTCGCCGGCACGCCACCGCTGATCGAGCCCGCTTCCACGTTGTGTGTCGCCACCGCCATCGCGCCCAGGATCGCATCCTCGCCCACGTTCACACCCGCCATCACAGATGCGTGATAGGTGATGCGTGCCCGTGGTCCGATTTCCACTCTGCGATTGTCGATATCCTGCGAGTTCTTCGCATGGTGCGCATGCGAGTAGACGGAAGCGTAGTCGCTGATGGAAGTGCCATTGCGCAGGATAATCTCACCACGATCGTCCAGCATCACGTACTTGTGGATGGTGCAATTGTCCTCGATCGTGAGGTTGTAGCCGAACGAGAACTCAATGCCGTGAAACATCTTCACGTTCTTGCCCAGCGACTTGAAGATATGCGAGCCCAGCACACAGCGGAAGCGAAAGCCGAGCCAGTGGTTCAGCGCCAGCGGCGAGCGGTCGAACATCTGCCACAAATAGATAAGCGGCTTACGTTCGGCATACTTCTGCTCGTCGATGTCGCCGTAGTATTCCGGCTCCAGCGTAATGTTCGCCGGATCGAGCGAGAGCTCCGCGCAGTTGAAGGGCAGCTCCGTGGTCATCTGAAAGTTCAGCTTGCCGCCATGCGGCCGCGCAAAGAGCAGCTGATGCAACGTGTCGCGTACCAGCTCGTTGCGCAGCTTCGGCTCCTTGTGTCTGGTGAACTCATCATTCAGGAAGCGCAGCCAGCGGCGGTAGACCTCCTCGGCCTCCGGTGTCGGCTTCAAATCGCGGTATTTGTACTCAGGCATCGCTCGGCAATCCTATCGGGGGCCGGTTGGTTCGTTAAGAGCTTGTTGTTGGATGC
>JAUTWX010000532.1 GCA_030838385.1 Acidobacteriaceae bacterium | reverse complement strand
CGGGTCCCACGATTGCAACCACCGCCTCCTTGCCCTGCTGGGAAATGACGGTGAGCTTGACCTTGCCTTGCTGAATGTAAAAGACCGCGTCCGCAATTTCTCCTTGGGAGAAAACAGTTTGATCCTTACGATATGATGACACAGTCTTTCCCTCGCCGACCTTGGCGAGAAATGTTTTGGGATCAAACGCGGCTTTGGCTTTTTTCCTCACAGAGGCCTCCCTTTTTCTTTCTCGCAAGGGCTGCCCTTTCCCCCGACAAAGGCAGGGCGAGGCAGGGTGATTATAGCGATTCCACTGCATAAAGGAAGATTGAGGTGGCCTACCGCCGATCCATTGCTGCCTCATGCCAGATAAACAGGCTCATTATTGGAGGGATCATTCCGAGTTGAGCTCCCCTAGCCTTGCCCACGCGAGCCATTTCCGCCAACTGGCCTCGAACTCCGCTTTCGCGGCCTCAAGCGTTGGCGCGCGTCCATCGGTACGCATGTCGAGTGGTTTGCCGAGAATACCGTGCAGCGACCAATACCAACGTAGATGCTGAGGGCTTCCGCGTTCTTCATAGATACGGCCCATCGCCCAGTCGCCACTGCAGACGATGTAATCCCCCCGGTCCTTATCGACGGGAGAGGCGAGGCCAGTCGGGCGGAGCGTGAGAGACATACCGTTCGGTGGCCGTCTTTGAAACGCAGTTGGCGGCGGGGGAATGGATTCGAACCACCGTCTCGTGCTGTTCACACACGCGCTCTGCCGATTGAGCTACCCTGCCGCGCAAAGAAACTACCGCGCCGGTCTCTAAGTCTCGTCTCTCTCGCGAACGGACGAAGCGTCTTGGCTGACTGCGGCCAGCGGCGACCTTGTGTCGGTTTCGAGCGCCTCAGCCTTGGCGTTGTATTCTTGGGCCATCACGATCAATCGGCTCGACACTTCTTCGTCTGACGCTATCAGGTGGCTTCCGGAGCCTCCGCCCGAGGCTTGGCCTCACGCACCTTGCTTGGACCGGTCATCTTCCCACCGCTCCCGTC
The DNA here is from genome assembly GCA_030838385.1 of Acidobacteriaceae bacterium. Taxonomy (GTDB): domain Bacteria; phylum Acidobacteriota; class Terriglobia; order Terriglobales; family Acidobacteriaceae; genus KBS-83. Next base: position 3,885 of record JAUTWX010000532.1, on the reverse strand, counting down.
GTGGGCCCGCGCGCATAGCCCTTGCAGCTCTGGCGATAATCTCACCTGCTCGCCGACCGAATGAGGCGACATCTACTGGTGCGGGTGGGCCCCACGAAAGGCACCGCTCGTCCTTTTCCTGTCGTCCACCGAGTGGGTTTCGCGTCTGTAGCTTCCGCATGGGGCAAACGATCCTTCCCCCTCCCCTGTGCCAATACCTGACAGATCGATTCCGTTCCCACACCGCCATGCACGGAGAGTGAGCAATTTTATACAGACCGCCGATAGCCTGTGAACGCACCCACCTGCCCGTGAAGAAACTCAGACTTACGCGGCAAAAGTAGCGCTGTTTGAGGGCCATCCCACTTAGGCTCACCACGTTCGAACTGAGCGTCGCCTGCGCTCCCAGTCAGCATCCCGAGCGGGCAAGCGAAAGAGCACTGATCGCAAGGATGAGCGTGGACCCGGGGACTACGGTTCCAACCAAGGGGATAGCTTCCGACAAGGGCAAGTAGAAAAGCGGCACCGAAATCGGTCATGCTGGCAACCTCAGCCAGACGTTCGCGGGGATACGGGGGGAACTAAAGTTTGTCACTCCGAGTTTGACCTCGGAGTTTGACCTCGTGAGGTCCGCGCGGATCTTCACTCTATCCTCAAGGCAACGCGCCTCCGACATGAGCAAACGTGCCGCCGATTTTCTCGAAGAGTGGGTTGGGGAGAACGCAGTCAGACCGGTGGCGGGTGCGCCGGAGGGCGACGACTCCGAAGCGCGGCTTCGCGCGGACGAATGCTTGATCGCGGCCAAGGAGGAGGGCATCGCGAAGGAGGACATTGAAGAAGAAATCGGAGACCTTGTCGATTATATGAGCGCGGTGATCGCTAAAATCGTCAAGCCACTGGGAAGTGGGCCTCAGATCACGACGGATGACGATCGTGAGCAGCGAATTAGGACGAGGGCCTTTTACATATGGTTGGATGAAGGCTGTCCCGAAGGGCGGGCCGATGTGCATTGGGACATGGCAACTGAGCTGATCGCAATCGAAGAAAACCAATTGCTCACCTGAGGCCGGCTCAAGAGCTTCTTCGCCGCGGCGCTTTACGCCCGCAGCGATCGGCCGCACAGCGCGGCGGCGGCCCGAAGCGGTGCGGGTCACCCGGACCGGCAGCCGGCAGGGTACGCCATGCCGCCGAACGCTGCGCGCCTCCGGCGCTATAACCTCAACTCTGCGAGTAATTCGCCTCCAGCCGGTGGTTCCGTGATCATCCATTCGGGAAACTTCTCTTCCGTTCGTGCGGAACCGGCGATCAAAGCGAATGTTAATTCGGCGATTGAGAAGCAGCGCATCAAAGGAAGAGGCCCATGGCGCCGCGAGCAGGAACCGAAACGAGGACCGTTAGGTTCAGAACGTTCAGGAGCTACGCCGAACATCAAGGGCGGATGAGAAGGAAGGCGCTCTCTACCATTGAGGAAAATGGGATAGGGCCGGCGCTCGATAGATGCCGTGTCCTCGCGGACCGAATCGATGCAGAGCTTCGCGAGAAAAAGGCTGAGCACCTGGACATTGCCACTTTGGCCGATTTTCAAGTGTCGCTAGAGCGGGCTGCCTCAGTGCTAAAGGAGCAACTCCGCGTGGGTGACAATAATGACGATTATCGCCCCGGACAACGTGAGCGGCAGGATGGTTGAACGTCAGCCAACCGGCGAGCGACCTGACTGAGGTGAGGCGAAGCTCTTCCATTTTAGGCATGACGCCTGAAGCGGCGCGAGGGCGCCCACAGAACGGACGAGCCGAGATGCCCTGGTATAGGAACTGAAGATCATCTGCTCGGTCTGGCAAGTCCGCCTGCTCAGTCACGTCTTCTGCAAATGCGACGACAGGTGGTGGCTGGGCATGCCTGATGATTAGGCGAGCGGATCGTTCGGCGGCTCTTCGAAATAATTTCGACTGCCCATAATTGGCCTTCTCAGCCGTCCTCAAGCGCAGCGTCCCACACGCGCGGTCTCTTCGGCTGAGCGGAGGCGGTCTGGCCGAGGGGCGGGCGTGATTGTTGATCCATATCGAGCTGCTTGCGATTCGCAAGCAGTCGTGTGACGACCCCAGCGAGCTGCCTGGCGATCGCCGGGTACACTCGAGCCAGTTCCTCGGCAACCGTGTCGCGCTCTGCCTTGGCCTTCTGGTGCAGAGGTGCAGTCTCAAAAGTTCTGGCGCTCAAGAGCACGTCCGCGCGCCCCAGCGGCCTTCGCGGCGACTCAGAAGTTTGCACAAATCTGGAACACCGCAGGTTCAGCCGAGTTCTCCCGGCGGGAGTCAGAACGTCAAAGGCGGGCGATGATGGATCAGGCAGCAACCCATGTTGCCCGGGTCGGAGGCCGCCCCGAAACGGTGGGTCCAACCTACCCTCGTGCGGCAGCGAGGGAACGACACCGGCGGCGTGCCTACCTAGACTGTCACATCGCCCATCGCTTGTCCTTGAATTGGGATCTCTGAATGAGCGTTATCTCGGGCCGGGGCTTGTCAGTGCGCACGATCGCGTTGGGATCGGTCACTGCTCTGGCAGCATTGGCGGCGGTCAACCAGCAAAACGCGATTAACGCTCAGCGAAAATATCCCCCTCAGGGCGACTTCCTTAGGGTACGCGGCGTTCGACTGCATAAGATCGACACCGGGGGACCGGGCCCCGCGGTCGTATTGCTTCACGGCAACGGCGTGACCTCTGCCGATATGGAGATAAGCGGCCTTGTTGCGCGCGCGGCCCGACGTCGCCGGGTCGTCGCCTTTGATCGGCCGGGATTTGGTTACAGCGAGCGTCCGCGCGGAACCGTGTGGTCTCCGGCGGCTCAGGCGGATCTCCTCTCCGCCGCGCTTGAGAAAATGGGAATAGAAGAGGCTGTCGTGGTCGGACACTCGTGGGCAAGCATGGTTGCGCTCGCGCTCGCCCTGGATCATCCCCGGCTGGTGACGGGACTGGTTTTGATGTCGGGCTACTACTTTCCTACCCCGCGCTCGGAGGCTCCTTTATTTGCCGCTCCAGCTATTCCTGTCATCGGAGACGCTCTGCGCTACACGATCGCGCCGCTCATCGGACAGCTAATTAAGAACAAAGTGATACGGAAGCTCTTCTCACCGCAACCCGTTCCTCATCGCTTTTCTGCGGAATTTCCGACGGATTTGTCTCTGCGGCCAGGTCAGATTCGGGCCTCATCGGAAGAGACGGCGCTCATGGTGCCGTCCGCCGCTGCTCACGCCCGCAGGTATAGCGAGCTTCCGATTCCCGTCACCATCATGGCAGGCACTGCGGACAAGATTTCTGACCCCCACCGGCAGTCCGCACGTTTGCATGATACGATCCGCCATAGCCACCTGATATTGCTGCCCGGTATTGGTCATATGCTTCATCACATCGTCCCCGATGAAGTGGCCGACGCAATCGAGGCCGTTGGAAAAAGTCCCGGTTTGCCACCGATCTGAGGAGGTACATGCGCGCTCTCTGCAAAGGCGTGATCGCGATCGGACTTGCGTCCTGGATCGTGGGTGCGGTCGACGCACAGCCCGCGCCGCCCGCAGCCTGTCCGGCCACGACCCAGGTTGAAAGTACAGCGATCGCGCGGGCGTGGCATGATGATGTGATCAATCGTCGAAATCCGGTGATGTTGCGGGATATTGTAGGCCCTGAGGTCGTGCATCACGCTGCGGGGGGCTATCCCAAAGTTCTGAATGCGGAAGGCATCGCAGCCATGATGGGCGACTTCCTCGTAGCATTCCCTGACCTCCTCATCACCTTCGATCAGTTCATCGCTAAAGATGACTTTGTTGTAGAGCGTTACACGGCAAGCGGAACGCATCAGGGACCTCTCGGCGATCTGCAGCCGACCAATCGTACGGCCACCTGGACTGGTATCAATAT
>JAUTWX010000443.1 GCA_030838385.1 Acidobacteriaceae bacterium | reverse complement strand
GACTGGCTCAGATAGGCTTTGTCATCGTCGAAGTAATTGACTTCGAACAGCGTGGTGGTGCCTTCGCAGGCGGCCGGCGTGAAGATCGGCGTATCCACCAGGGTGAAGCCGTGGGAGTCGAAGTAGTCGCGCACGGCCTTGATAATGGTGTGCCGGACGCGAATGATGGCATGTTGTCTCTGGCTGCGCAGCCAGAGGTGGCGGTGATCCATCAGGAAGTCGACGCCGTGCTCTTTGGGCGTGATGGGGTAGGGCTGTTCCTCCGGCACGCGCTGCACCACTTCGACGTTCTCTACATCGAGCTCATAGCCGCCGGGCGCGCGCTGGTCGGCGCGCACGCGGCCGGTGACGATGACGCTGGATTCCTGGGTGAGGTGCTTCGTCGTCTCCCAGACTTCGGACGTGACGGCGGCCTTGGGCATAATGCCCTGCACGGTGCCCGAGCCATCGCGAAAGATGGGGAAGAGCAGCTTGCCGGAAGCTCGCATGTTGTAGAGCCAGCCGTGCAGGATGACGGTCTGGCCTTCATGCTGCTTCAGGGAGGCGATGGTGGCGGGGATCGCGGTGGAGCTCGTGCTGGACTGTGTGCTGGGTGGGGTTACAGATGTATCCGTCATGTGCTTCAGATTCCAAATTTCTCGAATGTTTCGGCGGCGCGTTTGGCTACGATGTCGGGCGTTTCGCCAAGCTCGTAGTGGATTTCGAGCAGTGCGGCGGGCGAGCGCGGCGCTGATTTGAGCGCGGCGATTGCGGGCTCCCACGCGATGGCGCCGTCACCCGGCCACAGATGCGCGTCGCGGTCGCCTTGGTTGTCGTGGAGATGCGTCGAGCCGATGAGCGGCAGCAGAGTTTCGAGCGACGGATCGACGCCTTCCATCAGGTTGGCGTGGCCGATATCGAAGCAGACGCCGACGTTGGCGAAGTGGCCGACGCGGATGATCTCGACCAGGTGCGCGGACGAGGTAACTTCGTTCTGGATATTCTCGAGCAGCAGTTTGACGCCGAGCGGGCCACCGAAGGCCTTGAGGTGCTCGATGGCGGTGAGCGCGTGTTCGAGCGTGCGCTCGTCCCAATCGGAGTCGCGTTCGCCGATGTGCAGGACGAGGAACTGGTAGGGCAGGATCTCCGCGGCTTCGAGCGCGCGCTTCACCTCGTCCATGCCTTCGATGCGGCGGGATTTCTCGTGGTGCACGACGTTGATGGAAGGCAGGCCGCCGCGGCCCATCTCGGAATCGGCATAGAGCGGCCCATGCAGCGAATGCGGCTTAACCTCGCTCGACTGGAACCAGTCGGCGATCTCTTTGATGTGCTGGCGATTGGTGTAGTCGAAGTGCTGGCGCGCGGCGAAGACTTCAATGGCCTGCGCGCCGCCGCGGGCCAGCGTGTCGAGCAGGCCGGGGTGCAAACGCTGGCGGAGAAAGACATGGGTGGAAAGGGCTCGGAGCATGGGTGGTGGGTCCGCTCTCTATATTCTCATTGTCAAAACCGATCGCAGGCTGACCGGCATCCGGGGTGAATAGCGGACGATCCTCATGTTATGTTGTTGTCATTATCCGTAGCCTCAACACGCCATGATGTAATTCCAGCACGTACCGATGTAGTTTCAACACTTCTGTGCAAGTCAATATATCCCCCTGTCGACCCCAGATCGACACTGCACAGCGCCAAGTTCCCCCGTGGTCTTTCTTGGAGGCCGTTATGCGAAAGGTGTTTTTCAGTTTCCTATCTCTTCCCTATGGCCTGGGGCTGCTGGCCCTGCCCGCCATCGCTCCCACCGCTGTTTATGCTCAGGTGGATACAGGCACGATAGCTGGTACGGTGACCGATCCTACCGGCGCGGTGGTGCCCAACGTGACGGTAAACGCCCGCAACGTTGGCACCAATGCCACGCGTACCGCGGCAACGACAAGCAACGGAGTTTACGTCTTCAGCGGAATGCCGGCTGCCAGATACGAAATCAGTGTCCGGGCCCCGGGCTTCAACGCCTACCAACAACAGGTAGAGACGACGGTAGGCGGCACCGTCACGGTGGACGCCAGGCTGACGGTCGGCACCGGCACGCAGGTGGTAGCCGTCACCGCCGGCGCGGGCGGTGCCGAGGTCAACACGCAGAACCAGGAAGTCTCGCAGATCATTGGCACCCAACAGGTGGCGCAACTGCCCAGCCTCACCCGTAATCCATATGATTTTGTCGGTGTCTCCGGAAACGTCAGCAATGGCGATACGGCACAAAACAAGGCGCAGAACTCCTCGCTGCGCGGCGTGAACTACAACCTGAATGGCCAGCGAGCTTCCGGCACGGACATTCTGCTCGACGGCGTGGAGAACGATGACGTCTTTAACACTGGCGTAGGTCAGACGGTGCCACTCGACTCGGTGCAGGAGTATCGCGTGGTGACCAACAATTTCTCCGCGCAGTATGGCCGCGCCTCCGGAGGCGTTGTGAACGTAATTTCCAAGGCAGGCACGAATAACCTGCATGGGGATGCGTGGGGATTCAATCGCCTTTCCGCTTACACCGCCAACACCTACGACAACGCGGCAAACAACGTCCCCAAGGGCAAATACACGCGTAACCAGTTCGGCTTCGATGCCGGGGGCCCGATCCTCAAGGACAAGCTGTTCGCCTTCGAGAGCACCGAGTGGCTGCGCACGCGGAGTTCCGCAAATCAGATTGCGCTGGTGCCCGATCCGGCATTTCTGGCACTGTCCTCCCCGAATGTGCAGAGCTACTTCTCGACCTACGGGAAAAATCCTTCCGGCACGAATGTAGGCACGATCACGCAGGGGCAGCTTGCCAGCCAGTACAACCTGAACCCGACCGGGCCGTTCGCAGGATTGCCTGCCGGCACTCCCGTCTTCGATCAGTTGAGCTTTGCCGCGCCAACGGATGCGGGTGGCGGCTCGCCTACCAACCAGTACTACCTGAACAGCCGCGTCGACTATAACTTCACCGACAAGACGCAGACCTACGTGCGTTATGCGCTCTGGAAATTTACCAACTTCAATGGCTTCGATTTCTCCAGCCCGTATGCGCAGTACAACGTCGGCGACGGCGCAACCGACAACTCGGTGCTGTGGAACATCTCGCACGCCTTCGGCCCGTCGCTGTTCACAAATACCAAGCTGAGTTTTACACGCTACAACACCATCAATACCTATGACGCGACGCTGCAGAACGTTCCCACGCTCTTTCTCTACAACAATGCTTCGGCGCTGGGCCATCAGGTGCAGTTGCCCGGCTATTACAGTCAGATCACCGGCAATGGGGGCCTGCCGTATGGTGGCCCGCAGAACACGATCCAATGGAACCAGGATCTGAACTGGCAAAAAGGCAATCATGGCCTGCAGTTTGGCGCCACCGTGCTCTATATCCAGTCCAACCGAGCTTACGGCGCCTATGCCCAGGCGATCGAACAACTGGGCACCAGTCTGCCCACCGGGTTAGACAACTTCCTGAATGGAACCAACGTGCTCTTCCAGGCAGCCGTCAATCCGCAGGGAGCGCTGCCCTGCCAGAAGAACTATGTGACCGGCGCGCTTACCCAGACGGCAGCTTGCTCGATCACCTTGCCGGCATCCTCGCCCAGCTTTGCTCGCAGCGACCGCTTCCATGACTGGGCGGTCTACGGTCAGGATGCATGGAAGGTGACACCGCGGCTGACGGCCAACTACGGCCTCCGCTACGAGTACTACGGCGTGCAGCACAACAACAACGCTAACCTCGATTCCAACTTCTACTACGGGTCGGGCGCGAACATCATCGAGCAGACCCGCAATGGTCAGGTCTACACGGTGCCGCAGAGCCCGATCGGCGGCCTGTGGAAGCCGCAGTACGGAACGTTCGCGCCACGCGTAGGCTTTGCCTATGACCTGACGGGCGATGGAAAGACCGCCATCCGCGGCGGTTACGGCATCAGTTATGAGCGCAACTTCGGCAACGTGACTTTCAACGTCATCCAGAACCCGCCGAACTATGCAGTAATTCAGGTGGCGAACACGCCGGTTACGAATTCGAATGCCGGCCCCCTTGGCGGCGCCGCCGGCACCGTGCCGTTGCCGCCGACCAGCCTGCGCAATGTAGACGAGAACATTCGTACTTCACAAACGCAGTTCTGGAGTATGTCACTGGAGCGGCAGGTTGCGCCAAATACCGTGCTATCGGCTACCTATTCGGCAGCGCGCGGCACACACCTCTACGACATCAAGAACTACAACGAGCTGGGATTGGGAAACATTGTTCTTGGCGATGCACTGACCGACGCAGCGGGCAAGTTTCATTATTCGCGACCGATCAACCAATACAGCTCCATCAACAATCGTGGCTCGAATGGCGACAGCTACTACGAGGCGGTCAACGTCAGCATGCAGTCCAGTAACCTGCTGCGCTCCGGGGTCTCGCTGGTGGCGAACTATACCTACGGTCACTCGATCGATGATGTGAGCTCAACTTTTTCCGAGAGCAACAGCGCGTCGAACGGCATCGGCAATCTGGGGTATATGAATCCCCTTGCTCCTTACCTCGACCGGGGTGCGTCGGACTTCGACGTCCGTCACCGCTTGGTACTGGCGCCGATCTGGGCCACCCCGTGGTTCAAGAACCAGCATTCGCTGCTGGGTGAGGTAGCCGGCAATTGGACGGTGACTGGTATCTACACCGTACGAACGGGAACACCCTTCACCTTCTCCGACAGCACGAACTCGCTGAACGCCGGATTTGGCCAGGGCATCCCACGCTACGCGCCGACCGTGCCCCTGAGCAAGCGCTCCTACCGCAGCATCCAGGGGAACGCCGGATCGACACCCAACAACTTCGTGCTGGCCAGCCTGCCCCTGGCTCAGGATTTTTCGAATGCAGCGCTGGGCGGTATCTCGGATTTCGGTCCCTACCCGGACCTGATGACGGCGCGCAACGCCTTCGTCGGTCCCGGCGCATGGAATCTGGATATGTCGATCGGTAAGGTCTTCCCCATCACGGAGCGCGTCGCGATGGAGTTCCGGGCCGAAGGCTACGACATTCTGAACCATCACAACCTGTACGAGGTGGGCTATCTGAATGACGTGGCGAACTATGGCTATGACAGCGCGCCGATCATCACGGGGAAGAAGGGCGGGGTGAACGGCGGCGCGAATGACGAGCGTCGATTCGGACAGTTCGCGCTGAAGGTGCACTTCTAGCTCAACAGTAGACGCGCGTGTGCAGGAGCGGAGAGGCCGAAGTTGGCTTCTCCTTCTCATATCCGGTCTAGTATCCGGCGGCTTTGCCGTAGTGATGGCGATGGTCCTGGCCGCCTTCCAATTTGCCGGTTTTCGGGTCGACCGCGATGCACTCGCCATCGCTCCAGTGGCCGCCCTGCTTGAGCGTGTAGCCCTCGGCGGTGAGCTCTGTGGCCGTGTCCGCGGGAAAACCGGCTTCGACGTAGAGTGTGTCCGGCAGGTATTGGTGGTGGAAGCGCGGCGCATCTACGGCCTGCTGGATGTTGAGGCCGCCCTCGGCGGTGCTGAGGAAGATGTTGAGCACGGTGGTGGTGATGCGCGGGCCGCCTGGTGAGCCGAGCACCATGCGCACCTTGCCGTCTTTGAGCACGATAGTCGGCGTCATGGCGGAGAGCGGGCGATGGCCGGGCGCAATGGCGTTGTTCGGTCCCTGGATGAGGCCGTACATATTGGGCGCGCCCTGTTTGGAGGCGAAGTCGTCCATCTCGTCGTTGAGCAGGAAGCCGAGGCCGGTGGCGGTGGCGTGCGAGCCGAAGTTGTTGTTGAGCGTGGTGGTGACGGCTACGGCGTTGCCCTCCGCATCGAGCACGGAGTAGTGGGTTGTGTCGGTCGATTTCGATTCGGCAACCGTTGCGGTGGGTGGCGGCGGCAGGAAGCCGGCGGGGCGCTGCAGATCCTTCGACGGCGTCGCGTGGTCGAGCACGACGCTCTTGCGCCAGGCATCGGCGTAGGCGGGATTGAGCAGCGCGGCTTGCGGGATTTTGGCGAAGTCGGGATCGCCGAGATAGTCGGTGCGGTCCATGTAGGCGCGGCGCATGGCCTCAGTGATGCGCTGGACTTCTTGTGGGCTGCGGTCGCCGAGCTTGGCCAGATCGTAGGGGCGCAGGATGTTGAGCATTTCGATCAGCGCGATGCCGCCGGCGGAGGGTGGCGGGGCGCTGACGATCTCGTAACCGTGATAAGTACCTGTCACGGGGACACGCTCGCGCACCTGGTAGTGGGCAAGGTCGGCTTCAGTGATGAGGCCGCCGTTGGCCTTGATGTCAGCGGCGAGCTTGCGGGCGATCTCACCGTGATAGAAGTCGCCGGGGTCGGCGGCGATGCGTTTGAGGGTGGCGGCGAGATCGGGCTGGCGTAAGGTGTCGCCGGACTGGTAATACGAACCCCGTTGCGCATCCGTCTGGAAGACTTTGTGGGATTCGGGGAACTTCGCCAGATCCGATTCGTGCAGCGTCTCGGCTTCCTGATCGGTGAGGACGAAGCCATCGTCGGCGAGCTGGATGGCAGGAGCGATGACTGCCTTGAGGCCGAGCTTGCCGTATTTCTTCTCCGCATAAGCGAGGCCGGCGACGGAGCCGGGCACGGCGACGGATTTGTAGCCGAGGGTGCTGGCGCCGGGGACTACGTTGCGCTGCGCATCGAGATACATGTCGCGCGAAGCGGCGGCAGGCGCGGTCTCGCGGAAGTCGATGAAGAGGTCATGTTTGGGGCCCTTCGCGAGATGGACGAGCATGAACCCGCCGCCGCCGAGATTGCCCGCGACAGGATGGACAACCGCGAGAGCGAAGCCGGTGGCGACCGCCGCGTCCACTGCATTGCCGCCCTGCTTCAGGATGGCGACGCCGGCATCGGTGGCATCGTGGTGCACACTGACCACCATGGCGTGGTCGGCGGTGACGGGCGCCTCGTCTTGTGCGAAGGCGCAGGTGGCGGCGAGAGACACGAGGAGAGGCAGAGACACAAAGAGCGGACGAGGGGAAAGGACACCAATTGTGCTTGGCATGCGACGAGTTTAGCGGGACTGGCCGTCCGGGCAAAGGCGCCTGCTGCGGGATCTGCCATCCAGGCGACTGCGCCTGCGGCGCGTTTTGTTGGGTTCGCTTCCTTCGGTCGCTCACGCAGAATGATCAGTATGAGAACAGCAGATTTCTCCCTCGCGCTTCGCTCTCGTCGAGATGACGGTCTGTCCTTCTGCTTAGAATGACGAAGGCATGTCTGTCACGCTGCGCTCGTTTGCGAAGATCAACCTGGGATTGGCGATTGGTCTGGCGCGGCCGGATGGCTATCACGCGCTCGCGACGGTCTATCAGACGATCGCGCTGCATGACCTGGTAACGGTCACGGCGCGGCGTGCTGCGACGACGCGAGTCACTTTGATCTCGAATGACGAGCGCGTGCCTACCGATGCGCGCAATACCGCGTGGAAGATGGTGGAGCGGACGCTGGCGGTGCTGGATGTGGCAGCTGAGGTCGCGATCCATATCGAGAAGCGGCTGCCAGTGCAGGGCGGGCTGGGTGCTGGGTCGGCGAATGCGGCGGCGGCGCTGCTGGGTCTGGAACGGGAGCTTGGCGTGTCTCTCTCTGCTGACGACCGGATGCGCGTGGCCGCGGAGGTTGGCTCAGACGTTCCGCTGTTTTTGGTAGGCGGCGCGGTGCTGGGGCTGGGCCGGGGCGAGGTGGTTTCGCCGCTGGCCGATGTCCCCTCGATGCACTGCGTGGTTGCCGTGCCGGAGGTGGGCGTATCGACGCCTGCCGCTTTTCGGGAATGGGATGCGCGGCATTCCGCATTGACCCCTGCGGCCTCAGCCGATAGACTTAAAAGGTTGAGTCGGTCTGTCTCCGCAGCATGGGGTCAGCCGCACTCCTCCGGTGTCTCCAGGGCAGCCCCTTCGGAAAGGATTTCCGAGGTGGATTTAGACCCACAGGGAGACCTGGCCGAGACTCCGCTTCTCGCGCTTGTCCGCACCGGGATTGCAAACGACTTCGAAGAGGTCGTCTTTGCGCAGTATCCCTCTCTTGCCGACATTGTGCGTGTGCTTCGAGCCTCCAGCCAGCCTGAGGATACGGCTATCTATGCTGCGCTTTCGGGCTCGGGATCGGCCTTGTTTGGCCTGTATGCGAGTGCTGGGGCGGCAGATCGGGCGGCAGGGCGTCTTCGGGATCGCGGCGTTGTGGCGCTGCGGACTGAAACCTTGCCTCGCGAGCAGTATTGGCGCACGATGTGGGTGGAAATGTAGCTTCCGGCGAAACTGCTGGCAGCCCTGTTACCCCGCCTCTCCGCCAGCAGCCTGTTGGGCGATCGACTAATGGTAGGTCAAGTGCCTTTGGAGCACTTTGTCTAGGTTCGAATCCTAGTCGCCCAGCCACTCTGGTCCGGTGCATCGCGCTCCGGAGCGTCTGCCGCGGATGTCGGTCAAGCCGCGGCTCGAGCGTCAATTTTGTTG
>JAUTWX010000370.1 GCA_030838385.1 Acidobacteriaceae bacterium | reverse complement strand
GTGAAGCCTGCCTTTCATGCGTACCGCTTCATGAATGAGCTTGGCGATGAGACGCTGGCGAGAACGGTGGGTGGGGTTGTATCGCGCGATCACAATACCGGTCGCGTTGCAGCGGTCGCGTATAACTATCCGCCAGAGGTGCAGGTGTCACTTCCGGTTACAACTACGCGCGAGGCGGCGGATGCGATTGATGGCAGCGGCAGTGCACGAGAGCTGATGCTGGATCTGCAGAACCTGCCGGCAGGAGCTGCAGTGGAGATCGAAGTGCTGGATCGGAAGCATGGAGATGCGGTGGCTGCATGGGAGGCTATGGGCAAGCCGGAGCCTCCGAATCGCAAGCAGACGGAGCTGCTGCGGAAATTGGCGTGGGATACCAAGAAGGAAATCGTGCGAGCGGATGCGGCAGGAAGACTGCATCTTGAGCTGAAGATGCCGGCGTGGAGTCTCATGTTGATCAAGCAGATGGAGTAGCTCGAGGCGGTTCGCAAGGTCGCGCTCGAAATGATGAAGAATGCCCGGAAGGTGGTTTGGTGTGACGGTAAGTTTCAACAAGGAGATCTGCGTGGTGGGCACTGTAGCGCGGCGGGTTACTACGCAGCACTTCGTCCGCATGGCGGTGATGTGCTCTCTATTGCCATGGGTAGGTGTGACGCGAGTCTCCGCGCAGGAGGATCTGCTGTACAAGAGGGCGAACGCTCCGGCGGAGCAGCGTGTGCAGGACCTTATTGGACGAATGACAAGGGAAGAGAAGGTTCGGCAGCTGGACATGTACGCTGGCGCGACCGGGGTAATGGATAAGCACACGGACGATACACACGCGGCAAAAGATGCGGTGTTGGTGCCGGGGAAAGCGGAGGCGCTATGGGGTGGGTTGGGCGTGGGGTCGGTTCATGATCTGAACGCTACGCCGGAGCAGTACAACATGATGCAGCGATGGATTGTGGAGCATAGCCGTCTGGGAATTCCGGCGCTGTTTATCGAAGAGGCGCTGCATGGCTCCGACACGGGAACGGTGTTTCCGGCGCCACTGAACCTTGCGGCTACGTGGGATACAGAACTGGCGCAGGAGACGGCAAGCGCAATCGCGGCAGAGGCGAGGGCAAAGGGAGTCGCGATGATTCTGGCTCCGGTACTTGACCTTGCGCGTGAGCCCCGATGGGGACGGGTTGAGGAGGACTTTGGCGAAGACCCATATCTGACGGGACAGATGGGGTTGGCCTATACACGTGGCGCGCAGGGAGAGGGACTGAACAGCGACCACACGGTAGTAAGCGAGCCGAAACATTTTGTGGCACATGGATCACCCGAAAGTGGAACAAATACGTCGCCAGTGCACCTGGGAGAGCGGGAGTTGCGCAGTGTGATGCTGAAACCGTTCGAGCCTGCGTTTCGTGAGGGACACGCGATGGCGACGATGGCGGCGTACCACGAGATTGATGGCGTGCCGGTGACGGCGGATCCGTTTCTGCTCAAGACGATCCTACGGCAGGAGTGGGGCTTCGATGGCATGGTGCTGTCGGACCTGGGAGCGATTCAGCGGTTGTATAAGGTTCACCACGTGGCAGCGACGCCGAAGGACGCGGCGTGTCTTGCGATCAAGTCCGGCGTGGATATGCAGTTCTACGACTTTGACCATGATGTGTTCCAGAAGGCGCTGCTGGATTGTGTTGCGGAGGGCATGCTGCCGGAGGTGGAGCTGAACCGTGCAGTGGCCGCCGTGCTTCGGCTGAAGATCGAGCTGGGATTGTTCGAGCATCCGTATGTGGATGCGGCTCTGAACCAGAGAGTGTATCGGTCGCAGGAACACCTGGATATCTCCCTGCGGTCGGCACGGGAGTCGATGACGCTGTTGAAGAACGAGAATCATGCGTTGCCGTTGTCGAAGTCGTTGCGACGCATTGCGGTGATCGGGCCGAATGGCGATGTGGCGCGCTATGGGGATTATGAAAAAGAGGAGAACGGGTTGCGCATCAGCGTGCTGCAGGGAATTCGGCGCGCGATACCACAGGCGACGGTGATGTTTGACAATGGCAAAAACCTTGCTGCTGCCATTGCCAAAGCGCGAACAGCAGAGGTGGTGATTCTGGTGCTGGGCGAGCGGCAGGGAATCTCTGGCGAGGGCTTTGACCGAACGGATCTTGGGCTGCCGGACACACAAGAGAAGATGCTGGAAGCGGTGGTCGCAACGGGAAAGCCTGTGGTGCTGGTACTCGAGAACGGCAGGCCGCTGACGATTGGATGGGCGAAGAAGCGTGTGCCGGCAATTCTGGAGGCGTGGTATCCGGGTGAGTTTGGCGGACAGGCAGTGGCCGAGACGTTGTTTGGAGACAACAATCCGGCTGGCAAGCTGACGATCACCTTTCCTCAGAATCTTGGACAGCTTCCGGATTTCTATAACGCGGATCCGTCGAAGATGCACAAGTATGTCGATAACGATGGCAAGCCGCTGTTTCCGTTTGGCTATGGGCTGAGCTATACGAGCTTTCGCTATGACGACCTGGCGGTGCAGGTGCCGGAGCCTGGCAGCAAAGGCAATGTGAGCGCCAAGGTAAAGATTACCAATACCGGCAATCGCGAGGGCACGGAGGTCGCGCAGTTGTACTTGCGAGAGGACGTGAGCAGCGTGGAGACGCCGGACCGTGCGCTGAAAGGCTTTACCCGCGTCACCTTGAAACCTGGCGAGAGCAAGACGGTGAGTTTCCAGGTTCGGCAGGACCAGTTGGCTGTATGGGGCATGGACAGGCGTTGGGTCGTAGAGCCCGGGATGTACACGGCATGGGTGGGCGGTTCGTCGGAAGCAACGCTGGCTGCACATTTTGTTCTGAAGCCTTGAGTGTTCCGGGCCTGCATTTGTGACTAATCGAGTTTGGCGAGGAAAGCGAGAGAAGCGATGGATGCAAGAGGTGGGTTGGGCGTGATAGTGAGCCGGAAGAAATGCGGTGTGGTGGCGATGGTCATGACGGTGTTGCTGGCCAGTTCTGCGGCGGTTGCTGCGGGAAAAGTCAGCGAGCCGGTGGATTACGTATCGCCGAATATTGGAACGATTGGGCAGTTGCTGACGGCGACCGTGCCGTATGTACAGACGCCGCACGGAATGGCACGGCTGGCTCCGATTACAACGCCGGGAATTATGGATCGGTATCTGGCCAACAAGATCTATGCCTTTCCTGCGGGGCCGGCATGGCTGATGGCCGCGACAGGGAAGACGAGCACGCATCCGGAGAACTATGCCTCGAGCTTTGATCATGATTTCGAGACGGCGACACCGTACTACTACGAGGCCGACCTGCAGAGTTCGGGCATCAAGGCGGAGTTCACGGCGACACAGACGGCGGCGTATTACCGTTTTACTCTCCCGGCAGACGGACATGCGCATCTGGTTCTGAGTCTGGAGAAGGGGTCTGAGCTGAAGGTGGTTGGAGACGCGGCCGTTGAAGGAAGTCAGAAGGCGGACGGAACCGTGAGCCAAGTTGTGCCGACGAAGGGCGAGACGAGGGAGTACTTCTATGTCGAGTTCTCGAAGCCGTTCGGACACTTCGAGACGTGGCGCGGCGATCAACTGTCGGAAGAGAAGACGGAGGCGGGCGATCATATCGGCTTTGTGACGGATGGGGTGAGTAGTGCAGATGAGCAGGTTGAGGTTCGCGTGGGACTGTCGTACATCAGCGCGGAGCAGGCGAAGCGAAATCTGAGGCGCGAGATTCCGGCGTGGGGATTTGAGCGCGTTAAGCAACAGACGCGGGAGATTTGGAACCGAGCGCTAGGCGCTGTGCAGATCGAAGGTGGAACGGAGCGGCAGCGCACGATTTTCTACACGGCGCTCTATCGCTCGCTGGGACGAATGACGGACATCACTGAGGATGGCCGGTACTTCAGCGGCTATGATCATGCAGTCCATGAGAGTGGCGGCCACGACTTCTATGTGGACGATGGGCTGTGGGACACGTATCGCTCGCTCCATCCGCTGCAGATGCTGCTGGAGGCGCCAAAACAGCAGGACATGATCCGGTCATACCTGCGGATGTATGAGCAGAGTGGATGGATGCCGTCGTTTCCTTCGGTAGCGGGCGAGCAGGCGGTGATGATCGGACATCATGCGGCTGCGTTGATTCAGGATGCGTACAGCAAAGGGTATCGGGACTTCGATGTGAACGAGGCTTATGCCGCGATTCGTAAGAATGAGACCGAGGCGACGATGCTGCCGTGGAAGCGCGGACCGCTGACGAGCCTTGATCGTGTTTATTTCGACAAGGGTTTTTTCCCGGCGCTAGCGTGGGGTGAGACGGAGAGTGTTCCGGAGGTGACGCCGGAGCGGCGGCAGGCTGTCTCCGTGACACTTGAGACGAGTTATGACGACTGGTGCCTGGCAGAGCTTGCGAGATCGCTCGGTAAGCGGGATGACGCGGCGTATTTTGCAAAGCTTGCGCACAACTACAAGAAGGTCTTTGATCCCGAAATCGGCTTTATGGCTCCGAGGAGCGCCGATGGGAAGTGGGTAGAACACTTCGATCCGAAGCGGGGTGGCGGGCAGGGTGGCCGCGACTATTTCACCGAAGTGAACTCGTGGCTGTATACGTTTCACGTTCAGCATGACGTAGCGGGATTGATCGAAATGATGGGTGGCCGAGAACGATTTAACAGCAAGCTGGACCAGCTGTTTGTTGAGCAGTATGGCACTTCGAAATATGAATATTTGGCTCAGTTTCCAGATTCGACCGGGTTGGTTGGACTGTATGCGCAAGGCAACGAGCCGAGTTATCACATTCCTTATCTGTATGACTTTTCCGGCCAGCCGTGGAAGACGCAGCAGCGGGTGCGGATGCTGATGGACGTCTGGTATGGAGATGGCCCACTGGGCATTCCAGGTGACGATGATGGTGGTGAGACGTCGTCGTGGTATGTGCTGAGCGCGATGGGATTTTACCCGGTGTGCCCGGGAAGTCCTGTGTATGAGATCGGCAGCCCGATCTTCGCAAAGAGCGTAGTTCGCCTGGCGAATGGCAAGGAGTTCACAATCATCGCGAATCATGTGTCAAGCAGAAATAAGTACATCCAATCGGCCCAGCTGAACGGGGCTGCCTTGAACAAGGCGTGGTTCGAACATGCGGCGATTGCGAACGGTGGGCTGTTGGTGCTGGAAATGGGAGACCGGCCGAACATGCAATGGGGCAGCGCACCGGCGTATGCACCGCCGTCGATGTCGCAGGAGCAGATGGGCACGAGTGAATAGGCAAGGGCGGAGTCGGTCTGCAATCAGTCGTTCGCGAACGGGCGTTGGACGTCGCGTCTGAGAAGTGAAACGTAAGGCACCTGGGCGTTCAAAAAATGAGCCGAGGCGTGTTGTCGAAGAGAAGTCGAGAAGGACCAAGGGGAGAATGATGATGAGATCACGACGCGATCTGCTGGCGATGGGATGCACGGGTGGGATGATGACGATGCTCGTGAAGACGCCGGGGCTTGCTCAGACTGCCGGACGGGGCGG
>JAUTWX010000366.1 GCA_030838385.1 Acidobacteriaceae bacterium | reverse complement strand
CCCGAATAATGGCTGCCAAGGCTGAGCAACCAATGGCCGCACCGCGGCGCGGAGAGTTCCGCGCGCAGAGTGAACATGTAGAAAGACTGGCGGCGACACTGGATCAGGCGGGCGACCCGGAGGTTCGGGCCGCTGCGCTGGAGCTGGTTCAGTCTGTAGTCGAGCTGCATGGCGCCGCGCTGCAGCGATTGATCGACAAGTGCCTGGAGACTGGGGAAGGCGAGCGGGTACTCACGGCGGCTCTCGAGGATAATCTCGTGGCCGGCATGTTCCTGTTGCATTCGCTGCATCCGGACGATATAGAGACCCGGGTGGTCCGCGGTATCGAGGCGGTCAGGCCCTATCTCAAATCTCATGGCGGTGACTGCGAGTTGGTCAGCGTGCGGGACGGCATCGTCCGGCTTAAGCTCCACGGGACTTGCGGCAGTTGTCCTTCGTCTTCCCTCACACTCAGGAACGCGGTGGAAGAGGCGCTCTACGAGGCGGCTCCCGACATCCTGGAAATTGTTGCGGAGAATGGTGCGGTAGAGCCTGCGGCGGCTTCGAACCTGGTTGTTCTGAAATAGATTTTCAAGGAGAGAGATGATGCCTAATCAGGACACAACACGTAGCCGGCCATCTTTGAGGCTCGAACCTCTTGCCAAACCGCTTGATCGCAAGGAAGATGACGCAACGGGGATTAATGTTGAGGACCGCGCACCCATTGATTCGCGGATGCCTCATATGCCGCCTGCGTGAAAGGACAGGATCGCTACGCCCTCTGGAAAAAACATTTCCAGGAGAGGTCCGCGGAACTGCAGATCCCTCGGCTTCCCCGGATTTCCTGTCGAGAGTTGTGGCTTCGGTCAACTGCATGTGGTTCTCTTTGGAGAGAACCACAAAAGTGGCGCTAGTGAGAGCTGTGAAGTAGGAAATCCGGGTACGCTCGGGATGACAAAGGGTAGGGCTGCGGTGCAATGGAATGCGGTCACCGAAGAGAGGCTTTGCTCGGGATGACAAAGGGTTAGGTTTGCGGCGCGATGAAATGCGGTCACCGAAAAGAGACTTCGCTCAGGATGACAAAGGGTGGGGTTGCGGTTCGATGTAGTCCGGTTAGCTGAGTGAAAGAAAGAAGTTCTACTGCCTATGACGCAAGGACCGCTTCCGTTTCTGAACAGGATTGCGCGCAAGTCTCCTACTGAGGAACGGTGCGAGCTTTGCAGCGCCTCGCTGGGGCCGGTTCACCAGCACCTGCTCGATCCGAATACGCGACAGATCGTGTGCTCGTGCGATGGATGTGCAGTTCTTTTTTGCGGGCAAGCTGGGGCGCACTACCTCCGCGTGCCGCGGCGCATTCGTTCGCTCCCGGACTTCCAGATGGCTGACCTGCAGTGGGAAGCGCTCATGATTCCCATCAGTCTTGCATTCTTCTATCGCGATAGTACGGTGGACAGGGTAAGGGCCATGTATCCCAGCCCGGCTGGGGCCATCGAGTCGCTGCTCACCCTGGAATCGTGGTCAGAGATCGCGGCCGAGCATCCGGCACTCGCGAAAATGGAGGCGGACGTCGAGACGTTTCTGGTCAACCGCGTGGGCACGCCGGCAGATTACTACATCGTCCCCATCGATGAGTGCTACCGGCTGGTGGGCTTGATCCGCATGCACTGGCGCGGGCTCTCCGGCGGAGCTGAGGTCTGGAAGGAAATTCACCAGTTCTTTGCCGACCTGAAGACGCGCAGCGTGGAAGTAAGAGAATCAGCCCATGCCTGAACTTCATTTTCAAATCGAAGCAGCCGAAGCCGTGCCCCATGCCGCGGCTCCCCTGATTGCTTTAAAACTGCGGGTCACCAATCTACCCGCGGACGAAGCCATCCACACGCTGACACTGCGTTGCCAGGTCCAGATCGAGCCGGCCAAACGACGTTATGTTGCCGGGGAGCAGGAGAAGCTGCTCGATCTTTTTGGCACCCCGGAGCGATGGAGCCGCACGGTACGTCCGCTGCTGTGGATGAATACTACAGTGGCGATTCCCGGCTTTAGCGGCAATGTGCTGGTCGACCTGGAGCTTCCCTGCACTTTCGACTTCAATGTCGCGGCTACGAAGTATTTTCACGCGCTCGATGCAGGCGACATCCCGATATGCGTCATGTTCAGCGGGACGGTTTTTTATCAAGGTCCTGATGGAGCGCTCCAGGTAGCTCAAGTGCCGTGGGATCGCGAAGCCAACTTCCGCCTTCCAATCTCGGTTTGGAAAGAGATGATGGAGATGCACTATCCCAATACATCGTGGCTGTGCCTGCGGCGGGATGCATTCGAGCAGCTGTACGAATACAAGGTGCGGCACGGCATTCCCACCTGGGAACAGGCGATCAGCCGGGCGCTGGCGGCAGAGACGGTGGGCGAGGTTAAGGCATGAACTTCGACGGCGCGGAAAAGATTGCGGCGGCGATTCTCTACGAGGGGTACATCCTGTATCCCTACCGTCCGACGGCGATCAAGAACCGGCAGCGCTGGAATTTTGGCACGCTCTACCCAAAAGTTTATGCGCAGGCACAGCGGCCCGAGGAGCCCTTCCGCCTGGTCGCAGAATGCCTGGTGGCAGCCGATGAAACGGCTAGCCTCGATCTGAGGCTTCGTTTTCTTCAACTCGTCCGCCAGGAGCAGACGGTACCGCCGCTCACCGACCCTTCCCTGGCGTGGGACGAAGCGGTGGAGCGAACGTCAGAGGCAAACCTCCGCATCCACGAACTCCTTACTTCCCCGCTGTCGCTGACAGTGGCGGCGACTCCAGAACTGCAGATCGCGCTCACCATCGCTGCGCAGAAGCTTGAGGATGGGTCATGCAAGCTTCACCTCGAAGTGCAGAATGCGAGCCCTC
>JAUTWX010000344.1 GCA_030838385.1 Acidobacteriaceae bacterium | reverse complement strand
TCCCCAGCCTCCATGGGTCCTTGCACCGCCGAAAAGGTTCAAGACGACGTGATGAGGAATTCCGTCGGAAGGGCTGGACTTTTTGTTCTCATTTTGTTCTAGTGGGTCACGTTGGAGGTGACTCATGACCATCGAGAAACAGCGCGAAGTGATCCGGCTCTGGAATCAACTCAGGAAGGTCGAGGGCCCGGCCGCAGAAGAACTCCGTATCCAGATCCTCGAATGCTTTGCGGAGCAAGGCTCTGCCGAGAAAGGCAGCGCCAAGCGCGCGGCTTGAGGGATCGGCGTCGAATGTCAGCGCTGACCGCTTAGGAACAAACGACCGCCGGACGCATTCGGCCTGCATGACCTGTCCGCAATGCTGCAAGCCGATGACGGCGAACCCACCGAATGTCTTCCGCTGCGAGCCATGCCGCGAGATCATCATTGTGTTTGCGGTGGTCTCGAAATTCCTGCCGCCTCCGACGTGAGGCCGCGCGTCTTCATCCATCATTAGGAATCGTCTCGCTCTGATTTTCGCGACTCCGATTCGTTCTTTGAGAACGAAATGGAGTCGGATGCAGAACAAGTTGCGCCTGTTGATGTCGATGCACTGAACTTGTCAGATTCAGTCAACGTGATGTTTTGCGCGATCGAGATCATCGGCTTCGATGTGATCGAACGCGCTCGCGCGACGCACACCATTTGTTAGGAGTTGGTCCGCGCCGATTTCGTCGATTCCGATTCGTTCTTTGAGAACGAAATGGAGGCGAAGCTGGAACAAAGCCGGTCAATGAACGGAGCGAGCCGTCTCGACGCCATCTCGACGCTCTCCGCGTCCGGCGCTATCGTCGCAGGCGACGCGGGTGCATCCATGAAGAACGGGCTTTACTCCATCCACATCCACATGCTCGACGGCGTGAAGGGCCGCGACAGCGGAATTCTGGTCCTGCGGGACGGCGTGCTGCTCGGGGGAGGGCCGTATTTCTGGTCGCGCGGGTCGTATACGGTCGGCAATGGCACCTGGAAGGGCGAGCTTGCCACCAACCAGCATTCGCCGTTCGCCGATCCGCTGGTCCGGCCGCTGTTCGCTGGCGCAGAAGCCACCAGCGGTTTTTCCGGGACGTTCAGCGGGGATGACGCGGAGGTGTTCGGCACCGTGCTGGTCGCGGGCCATCGTAGTCTGGGTTTTCGCGCGACATTGAAATGGCTCGCCGAGATCTGAGGCTTCTCGGCAAACTCCTAACGAAAGCTTGCAGCGATCGCGATAACCCTATTCGGTTAGGTTAAAAGCCCAATCGCGTTGCGCTCGCGCGCCGTTGGGATAGGTGTCTGGCAAAGACAACAAGAAAACCGATTTTGCCATGACCCCATTTTTAGAACCGTCGTTTTATCAAGGCGACCGCCAGACCTATCGGCGCGTTGCCGTTGTCGGCACGCTGTTCTGTCTCGCTTTCGTCGTGATCAGCTTTTCGCTGCGGCCGCAGGACGAGGACACGCGCGTTGCGGTCAAGGCCGACCGGCTGATGCGCACCGCCGGCCAGGCGCCGCACGCGAATTAAAATGCGTCACTATCAGGTCGGATCGTCGGCCTTCGTTTGCCGGCACGAGGTGCCGTGCGTTGCGAGCGCCACGAAGCCGGCATAGCCGGACAGATTGAGCAGGATGTCGAGCCACGCGGGCATGTCGAGCCTCTTCTGATGAAGGCACGATCAACGTGTGCGCGAGCTGCACGTTCCCCGCTGACAGAAGAAACGCCGCTCAGAGTGGGGAGGAGGGGTCAAGCCGCCGGCCCAGCGTCGCAACCGTCTCCGTGGACGGCGTTGCCTTGAGGAACTCCGCAATGGCGCGGGCGAGTCCGCCGTCGGTCATGGGCGTCGGCGGCGGGCGCAGGGCCCCGACGCCGAAATTGCGGACGATCTCGTCGTAATGCTGCTCGTTGGTGTTGGGAACGAGCCGGCGGATGCGGGCCAGCAGCGCTGATATCGGCAATCTCTCCTCCCAAGGCGCCGTCGCCGTTGGCAGCCAGTTACATCTGCTGCCATTTGTCCCTTCGAAACTGAAAAACCCCGCCAGCACCGCGGAGATGCTGACGGGGTCTTCGTGCTGTTACCTCTACCGGATAGCGGAGGCTCCGCACTTGAAACTCCAATACTTGTGAGGCGGTTTCGTTCCCTTCAAGACGGATTTTTTTCGCATGCCTTGCGGCGCCGACATAGCCCCTCCGCGCAACCATCGCAGGCGGATGACGTTGTCTCTCCAGATGTGAAGGAGACATGCATGATGAAGAAAACATTGGCAGTTTTGGCGACGATCGCGGCGGTCGGCGTGACGGCGGTTGCGGCGCCAGCACCTGCGGAAGCGCGTGGTCGTGGCATTGGACCCGGCTTGGCGTTTGGTCTCGCCGCAGGCGCGATCACTGCTGGCGCGGTCGCGGCGTCCGGTCCTTATGGCTATGGTCCCGGCTACGGTTATTATGGCCGCCCGGCCTATGCCTACGGTCCTGCCCCGTACGCCTATGGACCAGGCTACTATCGCCACCGCTATTACCGCAATTATTGGTAATCGCAGGTCATAACCGACAAGTGAAAAGCCCAGAGCGATGCTCCGGGCTTTTTTCATGGGCGCATATCTGGCGCGATATCCTACGGCCAGAGCGAGGGCCGCTCCACCTTGCGGGCGTTCTCGAGCGTCGACACGAAATACTCGTCACGCTCGCGCTTGAACTTTTCCTGCGTCGCGCGGAAGGCGGCAACACGTGCGGCGATTTCATCTCGTTCGCGAATCTTGCGTTGTTCGTCTTCGGTCATGTCAAATCCCCACTACACCTGAGTATGTGTGCACTGTTGAACTCAAGCACTGCCGCCGCAATCACGTTGAGTCGCGTCAACACATGCATTGGCGCTTCTGATTGGGGCGTCAATGGGGAGGAGGCATTGCAGGATTGTGATAAGCGATGGTCGGA
>JAUTWX010000333.1 GCA_030838385.1 Acidobacteriaceae bacterium | reverse complement strand
CGCGGATGTTCCTGCTGGCAAAGAAGGGGATGCGCATGCGTGTTTCGCTGCGGCCCGGAGAAACTCAGACCTCGTAGATATCGACCGGTCCCGAACGGCCACGCAGATTCACAGAGCCGAGAGCCCGCGCCTCAATCTCATCCTTGACCAGCTGATACGTGGAGCCGCTGATGATGATCTGGTCTGGTTGCGCCACGGCGGATTCGAGCCTCGAGGCGGTGTTGACCACATCGCCCAGCACGGTAAACTCCCGGCGCTTAGGCGAGCCGATATCACCGACGAGAGCGCATCCGCTGTTGATGGCGATGCGCATGCGTAGTTCAGGTTGGTCGCGTCTGGCGTTGAAACCGGCAAGCGCCTTCCGCATATCGAGGGCCGCCCGGACGCATCGCACCGCGTGGTCTTGCTGTGGCAGCGCGGCGCCAAATGTCGCCAGAATCGCATCGCCTATAAACTTATCGAGCGTTCCTTCATGCGCGAAAATGACATCGATCATGGCTTCAAAAAATTGGTTCAGCAACTTTGCGACTTCAGGCGGAGACATCTGCTCGGACATGGCCGTAAAGCCGACTATGTCGGCGAAAAGCACGGAAATTTGCCGCTCTTGCGCAATGAAGCTGGCGCCAGTCTCGTTTTCTCCCTCCAGAATGCGTTCGATAACGCGGGGTGAGTGATAGCGCTGCAGGCGTTCGCGCTGGCGCCTCTCTTCCAGCAGCCGCGCCGCCAGCCTGGCATGCTCGATAGCCACTGCGGCGTAATTGGAAAGGGTGGTGAAGAGGTTCAGGTCCCCGGCGCTGAACCTGCTGCTCTCCGGATTATCGACGTACAGGATGCCGATAACGTCGGTGTCGTGCCACAGCGGAGCGCACATGCATGAGCGGATGTCTTGCAGCATAATGCTCTCGGACGCTTCAAATCGCGAATCCAGTTGTGCGTCTGACGCGAGTAGCGCCACGCGATCTCTAAATACGGTTCCAGCAATGGTGCGGCTGATGGTGGCGCCATGGGAGGGCGTCCCGTTGCGGCAGCGTGCGACTCGTGGTACCAGTTCGCCGCTTTGCTCATCCATGAGCATCAAGAACACACGATCCGCATGAGTCATTTCGAACGTCAGCGCGACTATGCGATCAAGGATTTGGGAGAGAGAGGTGGAACGCACGAGTTCGGCGCTGACGTCAGATAACATGGCGACGAGACGATTGTCATCGATGTCACGCGCTTTAGCATTGGTTCCCAGGGAACGCGGCGCCGCAAACCTGGCAATTGGCAAGGTGACGGTTGCATTCGTAAAGGTATGCATTCCCGAGAGCGCCACCTGCTCCGGAGCCGGCTCGCGCACGGCGAATTGCATCTGCCCGAGCGACACAATATCGCCGTCCCGAAGTTCGGCCCGAGTTATGCATTCCCCGTTCTTACAGGTGCCTGCGCTGCTGCCCAGGTCTTCGACGAAGCAACGGCCTTCTCTGACCTCAAAGCGCGCATGGCGCCGGGACGCGCTCGGATCTTTTATCACCAGATTGCAAACTTGTGACCGGCCTACCAGCGTATCGCCCTCGGGCAGAAGAAACATCTGGGTCTCGCTGCCGTCACTGTAGGCCAGCTTAAATATCGAGGTTTTCACCTGGGTCTCGTTTGCGCGTTGCGCAGGCAGCATCGCCGCGCGGGCCTCAAGATCGTCCCCGCTCCACTCGCCGAGCAACCGGCTAACTTCCTCGGACTCCTCCGAACTCACGGGAACTCCTATGACCGCCACGATCACCCACGATTGGGACGGAATCGTGAGTGCCACCGACACCGGACGACCGAGATCGGCAGGCTCAGTTTACACTCAGAGGGCTGCCATCTCCCCAGGCGTCGGTCTCCTTCAATTCCAACCGCGGCGAGATTGATCAGGTTGCCTGTTGCCTAGTAAAACGCTCTTACGTTGGTCTGCCGGTGGTTAGATATCGTCCATCTTCTTAGAGTCTCTGTCGGGGTCACGGTCGGTTTGGTTGGAAAACGGGCTATGAGGTTGGAGGTTGGCTTGCTGAAGCGGATGGCATGTGCGTAGGAAGCTCTTTCCCTTTCCAGACATTCTTGTCGATGAACGTGGTCAAGTCCTGCCTGAAGCCGTGGAGGTTGGAACGAAGGGGGCCAAGATGCTCCTTAAGAATGACTCCGAGCTCAGCGTGGAATTCAACCGTCCCGTCGGTGCATTGAGAGTACTTCCCGTCCTTCAGCATGTAGATGGACCCGACGTGACCATGAAATTTCTGATCACTCAATCTACAGAAGATGACATTGCGGGTGGGGGTGCGCAGGTTAACGGCGAGCTCCAGCCATGCGATCGCTTCCGCTTTGGGTAGGGTCTGGATGGACTCCAGCACGTAACCAAGGGAGGCGGTCGGGATCCACTCGTGCAGTCCCTCGAGGATTTCGTCATGAGATGTGAGTTCGTCGCCGAGAGCTCCGGTCTCCGGGTCTGGCACTCCCTCATGCTTTTTGTGACCGCTCTTGCTGTTAGCAGAGACGCGCCAGGAGCCCTCAACCTTATCTTTTCCTCCCTGGGGCCACGCAGCCACCCAATCGCTCACGGTGAAGTATCGCTTCTGGCCTCCGGCACCGTCCCTCAGCCGGACACCATCTGGCTTATTGAGAAGTTTGACCAGCAGATTCACAACATTCTTCTTCTCGGCTCGCTGTTGTTCCAAGACTTCGATTAGGCGCTTAAGTGGGGTGTCTTGAGAGCCGCCAAGCACAGGGGTAACCGTAGCGGATGACATCGGAGAGTTCCTTTCAATTCAGGCTCGGCCATCGTAACAGCCTGCCGGTTGCTTCGCATCCTCAGCCTGCCAGGCCCTCTTCTTTGTGACCCCGTGGGGGCGGTGGCTCGACTCCAGTTGGCCAGCGTATGAGACGCAGGAGAAGTGATGCGGAGAAGCATACCTATCACAGCGAATGAACGCCGCTGACGGTGAATACGCATCACGTCGCCGTATCTCTGTCCCACTTAAGGCGAACTTGCAGATGGCGATCGGATTTACCATGCATCTGGATCATTAGCTGCAAAATCGCCTTTCCGCGTTCCGAGTGAAGCCCGGCCTGGAAACCTGCTTTGGCCTGCTGGCGTCATTAAAAGATCCACATCCGGCGTTCTCCTTGACAAAGTGATGGTCGAGTGACTACCATCGCCCGTTATCGACGGTAGACTGTCTTCCATCGCGAATCAGCAGCGCTTCAGCCTTCTTCAAGGCACGTCAGACATGCTCATCCTGTGGACGCTTCTCTGCGGGCCTGCTCATAGTCACCAGATTGACAGGCCGAAGCTGTGGCACGCTTTTTTGGGGCCTGCCGCCGAGGAGACCTGATATGAAGTGGTGGCCGATCACGAGAAGAAATGCAGACCTGGAGCGGGAGCTCCAGTCTGATCTGGAGTTGGAAGAGGAAGAGCAAAAGGAGCGGGGCCTGCCTACAGAAGAGGCACGCTACGCGGCCCGGCGCGCTTTGGGCAATACAGCCCTGATTCGAGAACAGACCTACGAAGCCTGGGGCTGGGCACCATTCGAACGCTTGTGGCAAGACGTTCGATTTGCATTCCGAAAACTTCACAGATCTCCCGGATTTACGCTGACCGCCGTACTACTCCTTGCACTGGGCATCGGCGCCAGCACGACGGTCTTCAGCATCCTCGACTCTCGTTGAATGATGGCATAGACTGCCTTATGCCTGCTCGTAAAACATCGGGATCTCTCA
>JAUTWX010000286.1 GCA_030838385.1 Acidobacteriaceae bacterium | reverse complement strand
GTGGCCGATGAAGCGAATGGGCCATGGCTGTATAGCGGCGAGAAACTTGGTGCCAGGAAGTTCACCTGGTTGAGCGACGGATTGAAAGAACCAAAATAGAAGAGGCGATCATGTTGTCCCTTGATCGGGATGAATCCGCCCAACTCAACGCTGGCATCGTACTCTGGCTGTGAATAGATCTTTCCGCGCTGGAACGACGACGTGAGATCGGATGTGCGGAAGCTGTCCGCATACCTGTAGCCGGCACCCGTGGCTTCGGGCGCCAGGTAGGCAGCCACGGCTCCGTGCAGCTTGGTGCCGCCGGACTTGGTTACGATCTGCAGGATGCCGCCGTTCACGCCGCCATACTTCGGCTCAAAGGCTGCGGTCTTGACCTGCACTTCCTGGATGAAGGATAGATTGATGCCGGTGCCGAGCGAACCATAGGTCGGACTAAACACGCCGAGGCCGCCGTAACCGGAGTCATTCAACACAACACCGTCGACGAGATACAGATTTTCAAGGCCGGTCGCGCCGCCTACCGACGGATTCGATGTTCCCGTTCCGCCACCATCCACCACACCTGGAGAAACGTAGAACAGCGATCCGACGTTCCTGGCAACAGGGACCTGCTGGTAGAACTGGGCGGTGAGATTGTCGCTGACCGCGGTGGAGCTGGTATCGATGCTGACCGTCGTCGCATTCACTTCGACCGTCTCAGCGACGTTGCCGGTGGCGAGCGAAAAGTCCACGCTGTTGGTCTTGTTGATGACCACTTCCAGGTTCTTTGCCGTCTGACCCTGAAAGCCGGCCTTCTCCACCGAAATGCTGTAGAGCCCTGGCGTGAGGTCCGATGCGAGAAACCTGCCGGCAGAATCCGTGGTCACGACACGATGGTCGGCCGCGCCGGTAATTGTGACTTTCGCATCGGGGATGATGGCGCCCGATTTATCGCTGATGACGCCGCCCAGCCCGCCGCGCGTCGCAGAGAGCTGTTGCCCATAGAGACACGTGGGTACGCTGACGGTAGCTGCCAGCGCAAGCGCCGACAGCAGGAGAGTCTTTCTCCATAGCTGATGCATACACTTCCTCCCAAAATGACTTCATTGCCGCGATTGGCTGCGTGGCCATTCGCGTTTGCAATTTTTGATGCCGTCAAAAAATATGGCAACTCGTACCAGATCGACGTTGGTTCGAATCTGGTCTACTCACCTGTATAGTCTGTCGCAGGCAGAATCAACAACGCCAAACTGATGAGTTTACACCTAATCGTGACGAACTGGTCCCAGACTATTGTCGGCTTGTCTCTCTGCGTCTTCGGCAGCGGCGACGTTGCCTGCCTCCCGATAAGCCACGGCGAGGGCCGTATACGCTTGCTTCTGAGGATAACCTGCAGCGATCGATTGCCTCAAGTAATAAACCGCCAATGCACGATCATGCTGACCGAGCGCGCACTGTCCGCGCCGGAATGCGTCCAGCGGATCGTTGCGATGATGAAACGAAGGACTGACCACGGTCCACAGCGGCGGTCTGGCGCTGGTGAT
The DNA here is from genome assembly GCA_030838385.1 of Acidobacteriaceae bacterium. Taxonomy (GTDB): domain Bacteria; phylum Acidobacteriota; class Terriglobia; order Terriglobales; family Acidobacteriaceae; genus KBS-83. Next base: position 10,389 of record JAUTWX010000286.1, on the reverse strand, counting down.
GGTCAGGTTTATTGCTTGTGACACATGCGCGCCGCCGGTCGGATCGGTCACCTGAATCACCAGCCGATAGGGACCGGGCGACAGTTCATCCGTTGCCAGATCCTTCCCGATGAGCAGATTTCCAAAGTGGTCGAATCCCCTTTTGTCCACCGACTGTGTGGTCTGCTGCTTCTCTGGCCGGCCAAGCTGGCCGAGTGTGTACACCACATCGAGACTGCCTTGCGCAGGCGATGCACTGGACGGAGCCTTGTCCCATAGCTGATACATGACGCGGACCGGAGATCCGTGCGGCACCGACGCGTTGTCACCGCCGAGCGGTGCGAACTGTACGCCTGCCAGCGTGAAGGGCAGCGAATCGCCGGGATCGGCATTCGGCTTGTCCAGCGTCAGCAGCATCGGCGTGCTGAGGTTGAGTTGTGAATCGAAGGGAGGCACAACGACATTCCGTGACTGCGTGAAGGCCTGGTGTGTTACTTGGTTGGTAACTGTAAGCTCCAGCGTGTAGGCACCGGGCGATGCGGGAAGACGCCCTTCCAGGGCAAATCGTCTCTGACGCCGCTCCGCAACATCTGCCGCGGTCAGGTAGTTCATCATTTTTTGCGTGTCGCGGAAGATGACCTGCCCGTTGCCGTTCTTCAGCGCTGCCTCCACTTCTACGTTGTAGTAGAAGCGTCCATCCTCTCCCTGAGCGACAAAGAAGTCCTGCGGATTGAAGAGCTGAAACAGATAGGAGATGCTTGCCAGCGCATCGCCATCGCGCGTGGCCATCGCGCTGAGATCGCTGAAGGATTGTCCCAGGACGATCCGGTGGCTCACGCTCTCATGCATCGCGCGGCGCTCGTCGAGCAGCTCAACATTTTCCGGAAGATTGCGGTAGTTGCGAATGCGGTTCAGGAGCGTCTCGGATTCGAGACTCGGGCTGTCAACGCTTGCCGGCTCATTCGGCAGCAGCGTGAGAGAGATACGGGCCACCTCCGCACCCAGATCTTCCTTGATGATCTTGAGCGCCATCGCTTCGTCATTGACCGCATTCGTGCTCTGCACCAGCCGTTCGGGCTTGTCGAGAAACGGTGAATAAAGCTTGTAATCTTCGTTGAGACTGCGTTGGTAGAAAACAACGTAGAAATAGGGCGGCAGCGCATGATTGGGGCTGGGACTTTGATAGAACCAGATTTCGAGCGGAGTCAGGTACTGGCTGGCGCGATAGGGAGTGAGTTGCTGCGGTGGTCCGAGCGTGATGTAGACCATGCCGCGATCGGTGCGCCATCCATCGTGACGCCCCGGCGAGCCGAATTGATCGTTCGCGTAGGCCAGCCGGCGATAGTATTCGTCGCGGAACTCATTCGTCGGAGAGTTGGAATCCGGATTGCGAATAGCCCAGAAGTTCTGAATGAACGCTTCGCGATCCGCATCTGTCTTGAGATCGATAAATGCGCTTCGCTCTGCATTGGTGATGATGTAGGGCACTTCCTGGTTGAGCCACACCGCATATCTAGACGGCAGCGAACTCTTCGTGGCAGCGCGGAGAAGCCCAGTCCCACTGGCGGTCAGGACGAGCAGAAACAGGACGGAAATTGAGCGCTGCGTGAATTGCTTTTGTGACAAGATTGCGAAATCCCTCGCTCATTAGACTATCGACGGCTCTCCGCTGACAATCCGTCCGGCCAAGAATCGAGAAGGCATCACTCTCCGCGAGCGGTAGGACTGCCAGGTCCTTATGTAGCTTTGACGTGTAGCTTTGGCTTCAAATTCGGGGAAGCATCATGAGACCGACTCCCCCAGACGTACAAAAACTCGTGTCGACTGTCCGCATATCGGTGACACAAGGCTCAGATCACCTTACACATCCAGCCGATTGGCTGCGGCCACCTTCGCGTACCAGAGTCCTGAATCTTTGATCGTCCGCTTCTGATCGCGGTAGTCCACGTAGATGAGGCCGTAGCGATCGGTGAAGCCATTGGCCCACTCGAAGTTGTCCAGCAGGCTCCAGGCGTGGAAGGACCGCACTCGCGCGCCGTCCGCGATGGCACGGGCAAGTTCCGCGAGTTCCTGGCGGAAGAATTCGATACGCCGCACATCCGGCACCGTGCCTCCTGCCCTTTCATACGGCGCGTCCAGATAGCCGCATCCGCTCTCGGTGATTTCGATGACAGGATGGTCGTACTCCCGCGAGATCTGCGTGACGAGATCGTAGATGCCGCGCGGCCAGATCTCCAGGCCAGCCTCCGACAGCGGACCCTCCGTCGGCATGGCTGCTCGAAAGCGCGTGTATGGGTCACGGCCGGTCGCGGGATCCGATTCAATCTCGGTTCCGCTGAAGCCGCCTCCCGTGGGCTGAGCGCCCCCGGCATCCGAGACGATGCGCCGGTTGTAGTAGTGGAAGCCGACCCAGTCGAGGGGTGCCAGCATGATCTTTTCATCGCCCGGCCGGAAGCCCATCAGCTCATACGGCGGCTCTCCCACAAACGCCTTCGGATAGCGGCCGTGCATCGCAGCTTCGAGAAAGAAGACATTGTTCATTGCGTGATAGCGCGCGGCGGCGGCACGATCGGCCTCTGAATCGGTCTCCGGGTAGGCGGGAGCCATGCCATAGGCGCTGCCTACCGTCGCCTTGGAAGAGGCAGCCTTGATCGAGCGGAGAGCTTCCGCCTGCGCGAGGCTGACCGTGTGCGCGGCCTTGAGGAAGTCGCCAAAGTTCGCTCTCCCGGGCGGAAATGCCCCGACGCCATATCCCATATAGGTGAACGACCACGGCATGTTGAAGGGCGCCCACACCGTGATGCGATCGCCCAGATGCTTCGCAAGGATGCCGGCGTAATCCGCGTAGTAGCCCGCGAGATCGCGATTCGGCCAGCCGCCGCGATCTTCGAGCCCCTGCGGCAGATCCCAGTGATAGATGGTGCAGAAGGGACGAATTCCGGCAGCCAGCAGGGTGTCGGCCAGCCGGCTGTAATGATCCAGACCTTTGCTGTTTGGCGCACCGGTGCCGGTAGGCTGAATGCGCGGCCAGGAGATGGAGAAGCGGTAGCTCTTCTGATTCAGTTTGCGAGCCAGTGCGATGTCCTGCGGATACAGATGGTATTGATCGCAGGCGATGTCTCCTGTCGTGCCTCCCTTCACCTTGCCGACAGTATGGGTGAATCGATCCCAGATCGACTCACCTTTCCCATCCTCATTCCACGCGCCTTCGACCTGATACGCAGCCGTCGCGGTGCCCCAGAGAAAACCATCGGGAAAGCGTGCCTGCCGAACCGCCGTGGAAGAGATGGAGCCCGGCACTTGATTCTGCATCGGGTGAGCGGCAGATAAGATTCCCCTGCTAAGCAACGCAGCTCCAGCTGCGGTTACCGAGTTCACAACAAACTGGCGGCGGTCCATGTTCCCCCCACTCGACACGGCGCAAGCTTACTATCCGTCATTGGCCAGAGGCAAACGTGTGTCTTCGTGGAAAAACCGCGGCTATGGAGGGAGATCAAGCAATCTAACCATGCGGCGGCTGCCATTCCCGCGCGCAAGAATCCACAGCCGTAAAGGCCGAAGGGCTAGACTCCGGCCCTTTCAATTACAGTCGGCTACCGACTCCCTGTTGGCTATCGTCTTTGTGAGATTTCAACCTAAGCCTATTGCAATAAAGGCATTCAACTAAATCTGCCCTCGCGAGAAGATGTGCCATTTGTTGCATATTTTTCTGCTGGCAACCGAACAATCAGCCCCATTGCTGCGCCGAGTTGCATGAGTCCGTTCGGTCGTTCGCTCAGGCAACAGGGAGACGTTGCTGCAAGGATCTCTCCGATCGCTGATGGGATAGGTATCGGAGCATCACCCAAATTTAGAAGAACTCGCAGCCGCTCGCCCTCCCCACGTCTCTCATAGCTGAGAACATTGTTTGCTGCAGCAATCGAGTGCAACTCGCCCGTGACGAGCACGGAGTGCCTTCTTCGTAAAGCGATAAGAGTGCGATAGAGATGCAGAATAGATTCGGGGTCCTGATCTGACTTCTCAACGTTCAACGATGCATGATCTTCGCCCAACGGGAGCCATGGTCGACCGGTCGTAAATCCGGCGAGAGGGGAACTGTCCCATGGCATTGGCGTCCGTTCCGGGTCGCGTCCAACGCCGATTCCCGGTTCATTCTTCTCCGCTGGATCCTGTACAAGGTCTGGAGGAATGGGCACGTTTGTCATCCCAATCTCTTCACCGTAGTACAGCGTGATTGTCCCTGGAAGCGAGAGCAGTAGCATCGCAGCCAGTCTTGCCTGATGACTGCCGACTCGCGTCGCGATGCGCGCGTTGTCGTGATTTCCAAGGACCCAGTTCGGCCAGGCACCAGCCGGAAGAGCATCGTCGTACTCGGAAATCGCTCGTGCTAGAGCCTCTGCGGTCCACGCGGTCTGAAGCAGCTGAAAATTGAATGGCAACTGTGTGCCACCTAAATCCTTGCCGTAATACGCCATCAATTGTGGTATCGGCAGATAGATCTCACCGATCAGCACGCGATCCCTGTAATCGTCGATAACCGCGCGCATCTCCGACACAACTTCATGGACTTGCGGCCGATCAGAGTTGAAGACGGGCAGAAATCGGTGGCTGGAAGGTTGACCGGGACGGAAGGATGGATTCGGCGGATTGTCTCGAAACTGATCATCCTTGATCATCAGCCAAATCACATCCACGCGAAAACCATCGACGCCGCGTGCGAGCCAGAATCGCATAGCTTGGAAAATCGCCGTGCGTACCAGACGATTGCGCCAGTTCAGGTCCGGCTGCTGCTTCAGGAATGAGTGATAGTAATACTGCCCGGTAAAGTCGTCCCACTCCCAGCCGGGTCCACCAAAATTGCTCTGCCAATTGTTTGCTTCGTCCCGCCACAGGTACCAATCCCGTTTCGAATTCTCACGGGAAGAGCGGCTCTCGAGAAACCAGGGATGCTGGTCGGAGGTGTGGTTGGGAACCAGATCCAGGATGAGTTTGAGGCCTCTGTTGTGAATCTCTTGCAGTAGCCGATCAAAGTCTTGCATTGCCCCGAAGAGCGGATCGATCCCGCAATAATCGGCGACATCATAGCCGAAATCGGCCATCGGCGACGAGTAGAAGGGCGAGATCCAGAGTGCATCCACTCCAAGCTTCACAAGGTAATCCAAACGCTGCAGGATGCCGTTCAGATCGCCAACGCCGTCGCCGTTGCTGTCTTGAAAAGACCGTGGATAGACCTCATAGATGATCCCGCGTTGCCACCAAGCTGTCTCCTGCATCCCACCAATGCTCCTCAAATCCAAGTTGAGTTTGAAAGTCTGCCCATGATCAATGATCTCTGGTACAAGAACGCGGTCATCTACTGTCTGTCTGTCGCCTCCTATATGGATGCGAACGGCGACGGTATTGGAGACTTCGAGGGTCTGATGCGACGTCTCGATTATCTCCAGGGCATGGGAGTCACAGCCATATGGCTTATGCCCTTTCAGCCTTCTCCCTGTCGCGACGATGGATATGACGTCGCTGATTACTACGGCGTAGATCCCCGGTATGGCACGCTTGGGGATTTTGTCGAATTCGCACAAGGCTGTAAACAGCGCGGATTGCGTGTGCTCATCGATCTGGTCGTAAACCACACGTCCAATGAACATCCCTGGTTCCAGGAAGCTCGCCGCGATCCGCAATCGAAGTATCGGGACTGGTACGTCTGGTCAAAGAAAAAGCCGAAAGGTGCAGACTCCGGAGTCGTCTTCCCCGGAGTGCAGAAATCCACTTGGGACTACGACGCTGTCGCGAAGGCTTACTACTTTCATCGCTTCTACGATTTTCAGCCTGATCTCAATACCTCTAATCCCGAAGTCCAGGCGGAGATTCTCAAGATCATGGGCTTCTGGCTGCAACTCGGTGTCTCAGGCTTCCGTATGGACGCCGTTCCCTTTGTGATAGCACAGAAGGGCGCCAGGATTGCCAAGCCGCAAGAGCAGTACGACATGCTCCGAACATTCAGCCAGTTCCTTACATGGCGAGAGGGCGACGCGATCATTCTCGGAGAGGCCAATGTCCTGCCTGGAACCGATATGCAATATTTCGGCGGCTCAGGCGACAGGATGCAAATGATGTTCAACTTTGATGTCAATCAACACCTGTTTTTCGCTTTGGCCAGCAGCGATTCAAGGTCGCTGGTAAAGGCAATCCAAGCAACCAGGCGCAGGCCAGCTACTGCACAATGGGGACAATTTTTACGGAATCACGATGAACTCGACCTCGGACGACTTACGGATAAACAGCGCGAAATCGTCTTCGCGGCGTTCGGCCCGGATCCGGAAATGCAGTTATACAATCGCGGAATTCGACGAAGACTCGCACCCATGCTGCAGGGCGACCGTCGAAGACTGGAGCTCGCCTATAGCCTGATGATGACGCTGCCAGGTACGCCCGTAATCCGATATGGCGATGAAATCGGTATGGGAGACAATCTTGAACTGCCGGAGCGAAATTGCGCCCGAACTCCGATGCAGTGGTCCACCGAGCCGAACGCCGGGTTCACCAAGAGCCACAAGACGTGTGTGCCAATCATAAGCGATGGTCCCTATGGATTTCCCCATACGAATGTAGCTGCTCAACGACGCGACCCGACTTCTCTTCTCAACTGGATGGAACGTATTATCCGTATGCGCAAGGAAATCCCTGAGATCGGCTGGGGCGACTTCTCGTTCATCTTGACGGGAACGCCGAATGTTCTGGCGATTCGATATCACTGGCGAAACAACTCGGTGTTATGTGTCCACAATCTCGGCGCGGAACCGCGCGAAGTGCGGCTCAAGTTAGCTGCTGACGATGAAGCAGGGTGTGAGCTCGTTAATCTCTTGTCCGATGAGCATAGCCAGCCTGAAAAAGGCAGCGCTCATCGTGTCTTGCTCGAGGCATATGGCTATCGCTGGTACCGTGTGTGTGGGCTGGACTACCTATTAAAGCGAAGTACAATTTGACCTCGCCTCGGATAGCGTAGAGCGCTTGCTACAACCTCTGCCGCTCGCGGAGCTCGGCAGTAAGCTGTCGTCACCACATTCAGCGATAAATGGGTTGGCTGAACGGGGGCTCGCTCGCAGTCTTATCGAAATTCCCCGCACTCTTAAAGCCACCTCATCAGAGCGCCCCTCATTCAATTCTGAATTCGATGGCACCTGGCGAAGAATCGTTACACGGATGGGACGCCAACGCAGCATGCTTGCACTAAGGACAGACAGCGCCTGATTTCACCCAGGCCTCGACGAGTGCGCCGGCTTCCTTCTGCGTTCCAGGCGCTGGCGTTCTGCCGAATCCAGGCGCCCACGCCCAGCCAACGAGCGAGTCTTTGCCGATATGCTCGACGAGGTCGTGCAGCGACCGTTTGCCGTTTCGCTTGGGGTCTTTGATCTGCGCACAGATTTCAGAAGCAGTCTTTCCTTCCCATGCCATTTCGGGCGGCGCCAGATGCCAGTCCGCATGTCCGGGCATGCGGCCCGGCTCGAAGTTGGTGTTCTGGTGACAAGTAACACAACGCATGCTCTCCTGCCCGAATCCATCTGTGCCGCGGAACACCGGCGGCTGGTGCAAGCGGCGCATATCGCCCTGTCGCGGGCGGTCGCCGGAAGGATGGCAGTTTATGCATCGCGGATGGGTGAGCACTTTATCGAGCTCAGTGAAATAAGCGGCAGAGCGCTTCTGCGGATCGGCGATAGAGGAAAAACTCTTCGGCGAGGCAAGCGTGTTCGCCCCGGTGGGCGGCACGGGATCGCCGGCCGCGCCAGCCCTCACAATGTGAACGAGTCCCACCGCCAAAACGATAACCAGAACCCGCCGGTCGCGTTTCATCTCGAACCGTCCTTCAGAAAGCGACTCGGGTCGGCAAGAACCACAGCTCGCACCGCCTCGTGATATTTGACGTAGCCGGTACACCGGCATAAGTGTCCATCGAGCGCTTCCGCAATGGTTGTCTCAAGATCTTCGCGGGCGACGGGCTCTCTCGCCAAACGCTCCAGCAAAACCTGGCTCTCATTGAGGAAGCCGGGGGTGCAGTAGCCGCACTGAAACGCGAAATTCTCGATAAAGGCTTTTTGCAGAATCGTGAGTTGGCCGTTCTTGGCATGCCCCTCAATGGTACGGACCTTCTTACCGTTGAAACTCGCCGCCGGCACGATGCAGGTCGGATTGGTATAGCTGGTTCCATCCGGACGATCGACGATGACCGCGCAACTCAGACACTGTGCGGCGCCACAGCCGAATTTGGTCCCTGTCATCCCCAGGTATTCGCGCAGGAAATCGTTCATCGTTAGATCGTCGCGCACGTCCATGGGTCCATAGGCACGCCCGTTAATCGTTAGAGCCAGTGTGGTCATGCGAGTAGACCTTTCAGCACATTTTGAGTGACCGGCAGCGATTGGAAGCGGCGCCCGGTAGCGTCGAAGATGGCGTTCAAGAGCGCGGGGACGACCGGGATCATCACCACCTCGGCCATACCCTTCGGCGGTTCATTCGCAGCAAGCGGCGGCAAAATCTCGATCTCGAGCTCGTGCAGCGGCAGATCAGACCCGCGCGCAATGAGATATTGGCCAAGGTTCCACTGCCCATTACCAGGGCCGTCCTCGAACGGAGGCAGCGTCTCGAGCAGCGCATAACCGACGCCCATCGCAAAACCACCATGCGCTTGCCCGACCACCACTTCGGGAACGAGTGCCTTGCCGCACTCAAGGACGCTGTATGCCTTGGCGATGCGTAGCGCCCCGGTTGCGCGCTCGATTTCGATACGGACCAGGGTGCCGCAGAGCGACGAAAAGGCTGTGCCGATCCGGTTGTAATTGGTGGGCGGAAAGGCGATCGCACTGCGATCCAGGCGGGTGAATTTTCCCCCTCCATATCGCACCGCCAGCGCATCGATGTCGGCCGACCATGTCTCGCCGGAAATCCGGAATGTGCCTTGTGACCAAGCCCAGCGGGAAAAGGCATGCGCCATGGCGCCAGTCACGCCCTTTTGAGCATGTGCCTTTGCGGCAATCGCCGCCAACGGCAGCGGGGATAGCCCCGTCATAATCAGAGTCTGGCCCTGCCAATAGGCTTCATCGGACTGCTTCGCTCGCGGATCGGTCGGCGCGATGCCCCAAAGCGCCAGCGCCGCGGGCCATAGTCCAAATCTAAACACGATGCGCGCTGCCTCCGCCGCCGCTTGGGTTCCCACGTGGGCGCCAATCGAGGCGCTTGTAGCCGAACTGATCTCCGGCACCCAGAGTGGATTCTTTGCGGCTTCGTCCTGCGCTGCCTGGGTCATCGTATAGGCGTCGCCAGACTTATAGAGTTCGAGCGCGTCGAAGGCATCCACCTGCGCCACCGCAACCTCGTCGGCGATTCCGCCAATATGAGACGCGACACGATTCGCTAACGCCGTTCCAATGCCATTCCCCATCTCCACAGCGTCGCTATGGATCGAAATGCGGCCGTCCGGACTGATCTCGACTCTCCCGAGCGAACAATCTGCGCCCGTGCCGTAATCCTTGGAGCAGCAAGCAACTCCGGTGCCGACGGCGATCCCGGCTTTCGCGCGCGCCTTCTCGTCAGCCCGCCTTTGCCAGATCGGATGCTTATCGAGTTTGTCCAGTATCTCCTGCGTGCGTACCGACACAGAGTAGGGATTGCCGGTCAAGGTTCGACCGCCGGGCCGGAGCGCGTTGCGGCGGCGGAACTCGATTGCGTCCATCGGAAGCGCGGTCGCGATCTCGTCAACCAGCGTCTCCAGCGCGGTCATTGTCTGCAGCGTTCCGTAGCCACGCATCGAGCCGGCGGTAACGCCGCGCGAGTGAACCGCGACCGTGGTCACGTCGACCCTGGGGATGTCATAGATGCCGATCGCACCGGTCGCACCAACTACCGCGACGCTGACCGAGTAATTCATCAGCCCGCCACCATCGAGGACGTGGTCGGCCGCGAACTCCGTGATCTTTCCGCTCGCACGATCGACGCCGATCTGCGAACGCATCTTGAAGGGGTGGCGCTTGATGCCGCCTTGGAATTGCTGAAAGCGGTCATGGGCCAGGCGGACTGCATGGCCCGGAAAGAACATCGCCGCGAGCGTCACATACAGCGGAAACGGAGTATGATCGCGACCGCCAAAACCCCCGCCTACGTACGCGAACTGGGCATCGATGCTCTTCGGCCTGAAGGCGGGATCCGCTTCGCTGAGAAGGAACGCAACCGCGCTCGCAGCCTCATAGGGTGATTGCACCCCGAGTACGATTTCCAGTTTCTTGGCGCCGGAATCGTACCAGGCAAGGCCGCACTCCGGCTCCAGGAACATCGGATCCACGGACTGGGTCTCGAACTCGCGGTCGAGCGTCAGAACAGCTGGATCGCCGCTCGCAAGCCGTGCGCGGATTTCCTCGCCGT
>JAUTWX010000272.1 GCA_030838385.1 Acidobacteriaceae bacterium | reverse complement strand
GTCGACATTGGTCTTAGAAAGTGCGCAGAGATCGCGACGGAAGGCGTGCGCTCCGTTGCTGCGGACGGATGGGCCGTCGACTACGTGCTGTTGAACGGGGATGGCGAGCCCATCGCCGATCCATTCTGTTATCGCGATGAGCGGACGATTGCTTCGCAAACAGAAGTACTGAAGCGGATATCACCCGAGAGGCTCCGTGACATCACGGGCATCGAGATGATCCGCATCAATACGCTGTACCAGCTCTATGCGGACCGGGAAGAGCTGCGGAACAAACGCTGGCTGACCTTGCCTGAGTACATACTTCATCGTCTCGGCGGCCGGCCGATCGCCGAGTACACCAACGCAACCCATACTCAGCTCGTAGATGTGCGGCAGCGGCAGTGGTCGTCCGAGATCTTTGCGGCAGCGGGGCTGCTAGAGTCTGCGGCAGCCCCCATCGTCGCGCCAGGCACGATCGTCGGAAAGCTGAGCGGCGGACATCATGACATCCCAGCCTTGGAAGGTGCCGAGTTGATTGCACCGGCATGTCACGACACTGCCTCTGCCATCGCAGGTATCCCGGACAGCGGAGATGACTGGGCATATATAAGCTCGGGTACGTGGTCGCTGGTGGGCACCCTGCTGGAGCAGCCGCTCAACGGAGAAGAAGCGCGGGCGGCAAACTTCACAAATCTGGGCGCAGTCGGCGGTCGGATCTGCTTCCACAAGAATGTGAATGGCATGTGGCTGCTAAGGCAGTGCATGGCGGCATGGGCAGCGGAGATTGATTGGACTGTTCCCGAACTCATCGGCGCGGCGGAGCATCATCAAGCTCCCACGGTGGTCCTCGACGTTGACGACTCTGAATTGCTGCTTCCGGGAGAGATGCCCCAGCGCATCAACCGGCAGCTCACGCGCCGCGGGCTCGAGCCATTGGAAGAAGGCGCCGAATCGGCTCCAAAGATGGTGTGCCTCATCCTGCATAGCCTGGCGGCGAGATATGGAGAGATCGTTGCGAGTCTAACGCGACTCACCGGGAAGCGATTCCGACGGATGTACATCGTTGGAGGAGCGAGCCGCAACACATTTCTGAATCGGCTGACGGCAAGTGCCACAGGACTGGAAGTGCTGTGCGGAGCGGTAGAGAGCTCCACGATTGGCAACTTCGCTGTGCAGCTCGCTGCCCTCGAAGGGCAGCAGCAAACGCATGGTGTTGATGCTGCCGAAGTGGCGCACTGGGCGCGTCAACTCGCAACCGCCGTGACCTAGCTCCAGTTTGGAGATGCCCGCGGGAACCGGAGCAGAGCCGCCGGTCCCGTGCTGAATGCATCTTGAACTACGCGCCTACTTAGACGACACGCGTACCACCTCGACCGGTCCGAGCAGGCCGGAAGGAAGCAAGGGCGAATCAGCCTTGTACGGATTGTGGGTGGTGAAGGTGTACTTCTTCGTAGCGTTCGGCTGCTGATCGCCAATCAGGCGATTCACCCATAAATTCGCCACACGGATCTCCACCGTGTTCGGTCCGGGCTTCAGGGCGCTCGTGACGTTCACCCGGTACGGCGCCTTCCAAGCAATACCCAGCGGCATTCCGTTCACAGTCACCTCTGCAAGATTCTTCACGTCTCCCAGGTCCAGCCACATCTGTTCCCCGGGCCTGAACCAGTCCGCCTTGGCGTCGATAGTTTTGTTGTAAGTACCGTGACCGGAGAAATACTTGATTCCGTCGTCCGTATTCTCACTCCACGAACTCAGCTTCTCGAGTGTGATCTTCGCCGGGGCTCCGCGGTTCGGCTCGAAGCTGACGTCCCACGCGCCTTCGATAGTGCCGACCGCCGTCTCCGTTCTTTGCGGCAGAGTGCGCGAGGGAGAAGCGGCAGGTTTGCGAAAGACGACGAAGACTGTCTCGTACGGATCAAGGTGCAACGGCACAGCCGTGCGCCCGTTCTCTATGTGGAAAGCTGCGGGCTCGATCTGGCCGGTATCCGCATGCCAGAGATCGGGCGCCTTGCCCTCGATGCGAAAGGTCGCTTCCACCTGCTCGACGCGGTCGTTGCGGTTGTCCACATAATAGAGATCAGCATCGGCGAGCTTGCGATGAACGAAGAGAATTTGCGTATCGTTCTGCGACTTCGTGTATTCGAAGTCCGGCACCACCTTCATACCCGCAAGAACATCGGCCAGCTTTTCGCCGCCATATACCTTACCCTTGCCGCCATTATTTGAGCCCCAGAGCTGGTCCGAAATCGAACGAAACTCGGCGGCGTCATCGCCCAGACTTGGATCATCAGTAGGCCGGGCTCCTACAACTGTCGCACCGGCCGCGACGAGATCCCGAATCTGGCGCAGCACTGGCAGAGACATGTGCTGGCTGTAAGAATCCAGCGCCAGCACTCGATATCTCATGCCACTCGGGGTGGTGAGTTGCCCGTTCTCCACCGATACTTTGTGAATCAAGGCGTCCGCATTCACGTAATCGAAGTTGTATCCAGCGGGCACGTCTGGTGATTTGCCGCCGAAGATTGCGGTGAGATTTGAATCCTCGCCATAGAAGTAGAGGATGTCTGCCGCAAAGTGTCCCTGCTGCAGCAGGTACGAACTGCGTGCCAGGTAGGTTATCCAGGGCTTGGCCTGTTCGGCCCAGACCTCGTTGCGAGTGAACCATTGACCAAACGGGCCAAGTGCCAGACCCGGAGCTTTATCTACGAGCGGCTGGTGCACGGAAGTGTGAATGACGAATCTGTTCAGGCCCATTGCGAGTTCCTTGTCCGCAGTGGGCTTCAGCGTGGCTGGAGACCAGGCCCAAGGCCCGCTGGCAGCGGTCAGAGATTCAGCCGCAACTAGATTCTGCCCGTAGATGTGGGCGACCGAAGCAGACTCGCGAATATCAGCGTTATAGGCATATTGCTCCGCATTCACGCCAGGGCGCTGTGTCCACATGGCTGCCATGGGAACATCGTCGGCCTTCTTCATCTCCATTCCATCGCCTATGGTTGCGCGACCGGATTCATGGGACTCGCCGTACTGGCCCATACCGCGTGCATGCAGCATTGCGGCGATCTGGCCGTAGTGGTTCTCTGTAAGCAGATCAGCAATGGTCTTACGGAAATCCCACAGGAAGTGATCGCTCGCTTCTGAACTCTGGACAACACGGCCGGTGAGCACAGGCAGCCAGGGATGAGGATCGTAACCGCGACGCTTTTGGAACTCCGCCAGTATGTCGTCGGTCCAGTTCTGCGTGCCCGCTTCCCAGCTATCTGTAACTACGTACTGTAAGCCCTTCTTTCCCATCAGCGGGCCAACCGCGCTCTTGTAGTTGTCGAGGTAATGCTCGAAGTACGCCTTTACATAGGGGCCGTTCAACTTGTCCACCTCGGGGCCGGTCGCCTCAGGAGAAGCAGGATGGTTCGTAATGCCAGTGAGCGAGTACCCCATCCGCAGGACGACCCAGTGTCCGGCCGGAGGCGTCCAGTCAAGGGTTCCATCAGGCCGCATATTGGAAGTGAGATCTACCACCTCCGCTTTCTGAATGACATCCCCTGCAGCGATTGGCGGTGTCACGAACGGGTAAAGGTCCGGCAGCGCCGTAAATCCAGCCTTCTCTTCAAACCGATTCACCCGCGGGCCGGGATGCAATTCAAATTCCGCGATGTGGTAATCGGTAGGCGGAGGCACTTTGCTCACGCCAAACTCCGATAGATCAATGTCTCCGAGCATAGGTTTCTTCGGCTCGGGGGTAGTGAAGGACAAGCGGAAGAAGCGCGCAGTTACTGGAGCGAAAGCCATCGTGTGCTGCACCGCGCCATAGGTTGGCATGGTGACGATCGCTTTGAACTGCTGACCGTCGTCACTGGCTTCCAGCACCGGCCCATTCCCTTGCTCTCCCCCAAATTGCGCCAGCGGGTCCCGAGGTCCACCCATGGCCAATGTGATTGCTTGAATGGCTTGCGGCTGGAGATACTCGAACTGGATCCACGCCCTTTGCCCTACAGGCGCGATGGGCAGCGCAGTCGACCGCATCAGGTCACGCGAAGCTAACACCGCTGCGTCCACCTGTCCGCCGCTGGAGCTCACCTTCGGCTGCGACCCGGCTGTACGCACCTCTGCATCCGGCACGCGGTAAGCGACCACCGTGCTATCCGCGTAGAAATCTCTGAGCGGTGGGGGTTGTTGACCTGGGCCACCCATGGCACCCATCGGATCAGACATGGCGAGGTTCTGGAATGGCCCAGTTACAGTAGGAGGTTTTGCGAGGATGCCAGAGAATTTCCGCCCTCCTTCAATTACTGTCTCGCTCCATACAAACTTCTTCATCGCTTGCGAGGGCTGCACCCATGGGCCGCCGGTCTCGCTCCATCCGGGCGAGCCTGCGATCGCCATCTCCAGACCGAGCGAATCCGCTTTCTTTGTGGCAAACAGAAACGCGTCTTTCCATGCGGGCGTCATGTAGACCAGGCGCGTATCCACCACCTTGGGCGTGTTCAGTGCGGCATCGAAGTTCTGGAATCCGCCGAGGCCTACTCGCTTCATCCACTCGAGATCGAGATTGATGCCGTCGGTCGTAATGTTGCCATTCATCCAGTGCCACCACACACGCGGTTTAGCCCCGCTGGGTGGGTTTTGAAATCCTTGCTCAAGCGAATCGTCCGCCTTCTGCGCCGGGACGAGACTAGGAAAGATCAAAGCGCCTGCTAACGCGATCACGGCGATTCGCCGCAATGTGAAAAGCCTCTTCATCTGAAATCGTCTCCATCGGACTTGGTCGTCGCCGTCCCATTACTTGAAAGTGGACAATTCTGAGTGAATTGAAATAGTTTTCCAATTGAACTGCTTCGGCGCGACGACTATAGCACGGCGGTGAGAGGATGCGCGATGGGATCTGCCAATGACCGGCTCGTGTGCATCGAAGCCCGGCCTGCGCCCGGTCCATGGGCAAGCCGTGCCTTTCAAATCGCAAGAGCAGATACATGACTGACACAGGACGGCGCTACTTTCTTCGGACGGCCTGCTCCCTGACTCTGCTGTGTGGTGCTCAGCGGTTAGCTACCGCGTTCCCTGCGGACAACGCTCCCGTACAGGGTTCTCCGCACGCGACCAACACCTTTCCGATCATCGACGCGCACATTCATCTATACGATCCTCGAAGACGCGGGGGCGTTCCCTGGCCGGAGAGGACCGACATAGTGCTGTACCGCCCCGCCTTGCCCTCGCGATATCGAAGGATCGCTGCTCCGCTGGGAGTGGTCGGCGCCGTCGCGGTCGAATGCAGCCCGCTCGAAGCAGACAATGATTGGCTCCTCCATGTAGCGGCTGCAGACACGATGGTAGTCGGCGTCATTGGAAATCTTGACCCCGCGCATAACGATTTCGCTCGCAAGCTGGAACGGCTTCAGCGGCATGCGCTTTTTCGTGGGATACGGTACGGCAATCTTTGGGGGCGCAAGCTGGGTGAAGGCTTGAAGAGCTCCACGTTTGTCGAGAACCTTAAACTGCTGAGTGAGCGTGGGCTGCTGATGGAGACCGCAAATCCAGACCCGCGGCTCATCACGAATGTGGTTGAACTCAGCGATCGTGTACCTGGACTCCGCATCATCATTGACCACCTGCCACACGCCGTGCCGCCCATGGAACATGCTGCGCGGAGAAAGTATGAGGATGAGCTGGCTGAGCTCAGTAAGAGACCGCAGGTCTTGGTGAAGGGCTCAGAGCTCTTTCGTCGTGTCGGCGACGATGTTGTAAAGGATCTAGCCTTCTATACAGACTGGCTCGATCAGATTTGGGGCTGGTTCGGAGAAGATCGCATGCTTTTTGGCAGCGACTGGCCCAACAGCGATCACATGGCCTCTTACGCCGATACACTGGATATCGTCTCCCGCTATGTAACTCCCAAAGGACCGAAGGCTGCGGAGAAGTTCTTTTGCAAAAATTCGATAGCCGCGTACCGATGGAACGCACGCAACCCAGCTCAGGCCAAGCTCCTCCGAGCATTCGGCTGAACGAAGCTGCTTGACTTCCATCTGCCTGAACAGTCCGATCTTGGAATGTTGCAGGAAGGTGCAGTTCGCCGCAGCTTACGCCATAGCTGATTTCATTAAAAGCGCGGATCCGAAAGGATTGTGGGAGCTCAAGTGTCCCTGCGGGTACCAGCAGTTCAGCGTGCCACCGCGTCTGTTTCGTTTCGTGAAGCTCAGTTACCCTGGAGAAGCGTTGCAGCAGCCGGTCGTGAGATCGAATCGCGAGAGCGCACTTATTACATACATGGTGCGATAGTTTTGACGAGAAGGCGGCAACCGGGACACGCAGCTTGAAGCGATTGGGCGCTGTCCTAACGTGCAATAACCATTTTCTTGCGCTTATCAGGCAATATGTAAATTTCGCTCGGTCAGACGTCGCGCTCCCCGTCTTAACGGGTTGAGCTGTTTCACATCCGGAAAAATGGTTGCCTCACGTCAAGATTTTTGGCCCAAAAGTCTTGTCTCTGCCGGAACAGTGTGTTCAGATTCGTCTAGTTCCCATTTGAGCAATACTTCTGCCTGAACAGGCTTGGGTCCCGAGAAGCAAGCGGAGATATCGTCACCGGGCTCCTGAGCATCCGCAAGATAGTTTCCTTCCGCTTCTCGTCCTTTCGCCGAAGTGCTTTCCGAGTCTGGTGTGTTTCTCCCGCCGGCTCAGAAGCAAGTAGATGAGGTTGTCGAGCTCCCCGAAGGCGCGTGTGTCTCGCCTTGTTTTCCCGCTCAGACTGGCCCGGTGAGAATCAGCGCACTTACGCGACTCCAACGCCGTCAAGGCGAAGAGCATGGGCCCGGTGACAACCTCAACTGAAGCAAAGGGCAGACGTGAAACTTTTTGGCCGCGCAGTTTTGATGCTCCTAGTGTTCGCCGCACCTGCACTCGCGGGGAGCCAGACCATTCCCTCCTATTCCGTTTCGTCAGGCGATCTGAGCGCTTCGAGCCGCTGGCAATGGAATCACGATAAAGGCACACCGGGCTCTTCTACCGGATATACCTCGTATCCGGTAGGCAATCCCTCCATGGATGGAAAGTCCAGGCAATTTTCCATGACCTATTGGAACCATGGGGGCGAGATTTATCACGCCTCCTGGGGCAACGATCGCTACGCCACTCATTTCGTCTATGACACGTATGTCTATCTCGTCAATCCGTTACAGGTACAAAATCTGGAGTTGGATATGAACCAGGTGATGTCCAACGGCAAGACGGTGATCTTCGGCACCCAGTGTTCCAGTATCTCGAAGACCTGGGAATACGTGTACCAGACCTACAATCATCCCCACTGGCATGCGTCCAACATTCCCTGCAATCCGAGGACATGGGCTGCAAACAAGTGGCACCACGTCCAGATTTCGATGCATCGCAGCAGCACCGGTGTTGTCACCCATGACTGGGTGAAACTGGATGGAGCCGTCCACTACTTCCAAAACACAACCTCATCTTCGGCCTTGTCTTTGGGCTGGGCGCTAGGGAGTCTTCTTGTGAACGTGCAGTTCGACGGTGCGTATTCCGGCAGCGGCTCGATCAAAGCCTATTTCGACAAACTCGTCATCTATCGCTATTGAGGGGTGGGCACTCGATCGATGTCACGGCCGACTACGGAGCGCCGTGACACCCACTGCGTTTGAATAGCGGTCGGCGCGCTACTGCATTCCTTTGGCACCATCGGCAACGGATGCCTTCGTGGCCGTGCTGGAGTCTTTCGGAGCCGTGTGGTGTGCCGCCAGGTCGCGGTAGATCATCTCGTTGCGCACGATTCCCTGTACATATTCGCGCGTCTCGGTAAACGGGATCGACTCCACAAACTCGTCCATGCCGTGGAATGGCGCGCCCGACTTCCAGTCCGTCACCCGATCGTCACCCGCGTTGTAGGCGGCGAATGCGTACTCGGGCTTGTCGCCAAACTTGTCGAGGGTCTGGCGCAGATACTTAGTTCCCAGCTTGATGTTGACGATGGGATCCAGCAGCTCGTTGTGATCGAAGTGGTGAACGCCGTCCTTGCGTGCCATCTCCGCGCCTACGCTGGGCAGCAACTGCATCAGTCCCCACGCATTCGCGTACGAGACGACGGTGGGGTTGAACTCCGATTCCTGGCGAATCAGCGAGGCCACCATGAAGGGATCGAGGCTGTTCTTCGCAGACTCGCTCTCGATGGTGCCCCAGTACGGCTCGGGAAATAGGATGTGCCAGTAGGCCAGCGGAATCGATGCGATGGGCGCGGAAGTATAGAACGGCAGTGCGCGCTTCATCACACGCATAGCCTTCGCGTCTTCGCCATAGGAGTGATAGATCTCCGCCTCGGCGAAGGCGCCCCACTCGTCACTTCCTTCGGCAGCCTGGATCTCCGCGGCGATGTACTCGTTCAGGCCCGCGTTGGCCAGCAGCTTCGCGCGCACCACGTGCGCATCGTCCTCCGGCACGGCATCGGTGAGCGCCGGGATGGTAGGCGGTTGAATGCTATCAAGCTCAGGCGCGTCGGCCGGCGTCACAGTGGCCAGTTCGACCAGCCGGTCTGCCGCCTGCTGCGCGTAGTAGTAGTGCAGGTAGGTATCCTTCACGACTAAGTAATATGCTGCAGCCTTCGCCGGCTGATGTTCCTGGTCCTGATATATCCGCGCGCGCCAGTAGATGGCGCTGGGAATCTCCTTGCCGCCGGGATAGTGCGCGATCTGTTCGTCGAAAAGCAGCGCGGCATCGGAGTACTTCTCCAGCCGGTAGTCGAGCCACGCGGCCCGCCAATGGGCGCTGGGTGCGTAATCGGAACAGGGACCAGCAGCGCCTTTGCAGATGGTTGGGAAGCGGCGGACGAGCTCGGCGTAGTAAGCAGCGGCTGAGGGAAAATCCTTGCGCAGCATGTACATGTTGCCGGAGGAGTAGAGCGCCTCGGCCAGCCAGTTGCTCTGCGGGAAGCGCTGCTCCATCTGAGTGACGTCGGCCTGCTGCTCGTTCAGATCGCCACGGTCACGCGCCAGCTCCATCAGCAGGTAGAGGCGGCGGGCGCCGGCCTCGCCATTGGTATCGGAGAGACTGGCGATCTGCTGCCGGTAGGCGCGCTTCAGCTTGTAATCGCAGGCCGCGGCCGCTACCAGCAGGCTGGCGTGTTGTTCGGCGTCCTGCACGCCAGGATCGGCGGCGAGCGCGCGGTAGTCGTCATAGGCCTCGTTGTAGCGGCCAGCGGCGTAGAGCGCATTCGCGTGATGCTCGCGCTCGCTCACCGTGAGAGCTGCGCCCGCACCCATGGTCTGCAGTTGCGTCCTGGCCTGTGCGGCTTCCGGGCTCAGCGGATAGCCGAGATAGACCCGCCGAAAGCTCCTGGCGGCGGCTCCCGTGTCACCCGCAATCTGTTGCGCGCGCGCCAGCGCCAGGATGTAATCCGGCTTCTTGGCCACCGGCTCCGCTGCATGTTCGCTCAGAACGTGCAGCGCCGTCTGCGGATCGCCTTGCGCAAGCGACAGGTTCGCGAGCAGGACCGGCATCTGCGGCACAAAGACGCTGTCCGGATATTTCGCGGCGAAGCCGTTCAGCACCGTCTCCGCCTGGGGGAGCTGGTTCGACTGCATATCCACCTGCGCGGTCAGGTACGCGGCGTAATCGTCCAGGGCGTCGCCCGAAGTGTCGGCATGCGACAGCGCGGTGATGGCATCCGGGAAGCGCCGATCCAGCAAGTAGGCATGTCCGAGCGAAAGATAGGCTGCCGCCGCTGCGTCACCCTTATGGGTCCCAGCGTAATGCGTAACCCCGGAATAAGCAGCCGGGGTCCGGTTCTGCGCCAGTTGCTGGGCCATGGGCCGCAGTTGCGAGGACGCGACAAAGGCGCGCTGCAACCTGCGGCTGCGGGCGATGCTCTTCGCGGTTCGTCGGGAGCGCCGCGTGCGGGCGTGGCGAACGTGCGCGGGAGCCCGTCGCCGTGCTCGCGTGTGCCCGACCGCTTTGTGACTGTGCGACGGACTCTGGCTGGCTTGGCTTTGCGCGGGGTGGTGAGCCGTTTGCTTCTTTTGCGGGACAGCAGCACCCTGCGCGCCCTGTGCAGGAACGGCAAACAACGGCAGTAGCAAGACCAGGCAGCAGCCGGCCCTCAAAATGGAACGCAGGAATGACAATTCAGGAACCTCGATCTGCAATGCACTCTGCCTTCAAGAGTAAGCGGACTGTTAATTGATTTGCCATGAAACGTTCGTGGGAGTAGCCGAGGCGGTAACTTACAAATTCCATCAGGGCGTAGAAGGCGTTCGCGGCAGCTCGCAGGTGTGCACGGACGTGTCCGGAAAACCGTCCCATTTTGGATTCTGGATATAAATGCCGCCGGCAGCGGACTTTACAAATGGCAGTCGCGTTCTGAGCCGCTGGGCCGTGACTTTTCTGCGGAATCTGGCTGTCGGTTCCTATATGCTGCTCGCGATCCGATGGCGATGAAGACGGCGGGCTAAGGACAACATATTGCGCAACTTCTGGGGCTTTTTGCTATTGAGCCTCGGGCTCATTTCCCCCTGCAGCTCCGAGACATTTCGTAACCCGCGTCACATCGCAATTCCGTCGAATCCGCTACAGGTGGGCACTGCTGACTTCAACGGCGACGGCCGCCCGGATTTCTACTATGCCGACGCGAGCGGATTCAATGTAATCCTCGGAAACTCCGACGGCAGCTACGCCGCGCCGCGGACAACAGCGATTGGGGCTGCCACGCCGCCAGCCACAGCTCTTGGGCCCGCCACCGGCAGTTGCCGGGCAGCCGACTTCAACGGAGATGGCTTCGCGGACGCGGTTTGCTTTCCACCGGTATGGGCTACAACACCATCGCCCGTTATATTCATCGGCAATGGCGACGGAACACTTCGTCCCGACAGCACACTGTTCGTGCCCAACAACGTGGTACCCCAAGGGCCTGAGTGGGTTTTTATCGCTTTTGCCGACATGAATAGTGATGGGCATCTGGACATCGTTTTTTCCAGTTCAACGGGAACGCTCTTCACCGCGTTTGGCAATGGATCAGGTCAATTCGAAAATCTTGT
>JAUTWX010000269.1 GCA_030838385.1 Acidobacteriaceae bacterium | reverse complement strand
GAGGCCCTCGCGATCCACCGGAATGGGAACGAGATGCGCGCCGGCGGCGAGAAGGATCCTACGGGTGCCGTGATAGAGCGGGTTTTCGACGGCTACGCGATCGCCGCGCTCGAGCAAGACGCGCGCGATGAGATCGAGCGCCTGCTGCGAGCCGTTCACGACGATGACCTCCGATGGCTCACATGCGACTGCGCGGGAGCGGCGGAGATGGGCGCAGATGGCTTCACGCAGCGCGGCGCTGCCGGCCGCGGGGCCGTAATCGAGCTGGGAGACGGAGGCCTTGCGCGCGCGCCGCAGCAGGATGCGCCGCCACATCTCGAAGGGAAAGGTCTCGATGTCGCTCTCGCTGCGGCCGAAGGCGAAGTCGTAGCGGTGTACGCGGGGGCGCCTACCCTGAAAATCCAGAGTTGCCGCTGCCTTCGCCGCCGCGGAGCCAAAGCTCGACAAGCGCAGGGGAACGGATTTTTTTGAGGGACTGGATCGGCTGGAAGGCACGCCTTGAGCGATGTATGTGCCGGAGCCGCTGCGCCCGGTGACGAAGCCTTCCGCAAGCAACTGATCGTAGGCCTGCAACACGACAGAACGCGAGATACCCAACTGGTCAGCAAGGTCTCGCGTGGAAGGAAGGCGGCCGTTTCCGCGAAATGTGCCGGCAAGGACGGCCTGGCGCAGGCCGAGATAGACCTGGCGGAAGAGCGGTCCATTCCCTTTCGCAAGCGGTATGGTCAATTGCATAAAAAGCGGCTCTTTGAAAGTACCATGCGGCGAGCGATGCTTGGATTGCGCCTGATCCGGAGGAGAGTATGAATCTGCTTTGCCGTTTAGGAAGTTCTTTTCTGCTGTGCATGGCTGCTTTTTTGCCGTGCGCTGTTCCGGCAATTTCACAGACGGCAGAGAGCGCGCCAAGCGCCGGCACACTACGGGATGGGCAACACGACTTCGATTTTGATCTGGGCACCTGGAAGCTGCACGTCTCGCGCCTTCAGCAGCCGCTGACAGGCTCCGCCAGGTGGAACGAGCTCGACGGCACTGTGGTGGTGCGAAAGATCTGGGACGGCCGGGCCAACATCGCGGAGGTCAATGCAGTTGGGCCTTCGGGTCATCTTCAGTTCCTAGCCCTGCGGCTCTACGATCCCGAGTCGCATCAGTGGAGCAACAGCCTTGCCAGCAGCAGCGATGGCACGCTCAGCGTTCCGATGGTGGGTGAGTTCAAGAATGGCCGCGGCGAGTTCATCGATCAGGAGCCATTTCATGGCCGAACCATCCTGGTGCGGTTTGTCATGTGGCCCATCGGTTCCAATTCCGCGCGTTCCGAGCAGGCTTTTTCCGACGATGGCGGGAAGACGTGGGAGACGAACTGGATCAACACGTATACACGCGTGAGTGGTCTGCCACCACAGGATGCTGCACAACAGAACCCGGATGTGCAGCCAGCAAGTCTACGGCGCGATGGGCAACACGATTTCGACTTCAATTTTGGTACGTGGAAGACGCACATATCGCGCCTCCAGCATCCGCTGACGGGCTCGACGACATGGGTGCAACTCAATGGCAGTGTGGTTATCCGGAAGATCTGGGATGGCCGGGCACAGTTGGAGGAGGTTGAGGCCGAGGGAGCCAACGGCGCCCGCTTCGAGGATCTGGCTTTGTTCCTCTACCATCCCCAAGCCCACCAATGGAGCATTCACTTCGCGAACAGCAAAACTGGCACATGGGAGACGCCGACGATTGGAGAATTCAAGAACGGGCGAGGAGAGTTCTTCGATCAGGAGCCGCTGAAGGGGCGGGTGATTCTGGTGCGCATTCTCTGGTTGGATATCACTCTCAATGCGCACCACTTTGAGGAATCGTACTCGGACGACGGCGGCAAGACGTGGGAGCCGGTCTTTGTTGCAGATGTGACGCGCGCAAAACCGTGAGTCACAGAGCTAAATCCTCACCGATCTCTTTAGGACCTTCCATGCTGACGATTCGTCCCGCTACTATCGCCGACGCCGCACTGATCAAAACGCTGATCACGGAACTCGCCGAGTATGAAAGCGAGCCGGACCAGGTACGCATAACAGCAGTCGACATTGCACGTGATGGCTTCGGCGCGGAGCCGCAGTTTCGCGTGTTGGTTGCCGAATGGTCATCCGAGCCCGTGGGATTTGTGCTGTTCTTCCACTATTACTCGACGTGGCGGGGCGCGGGATTGTATCTGGAGGATCTTTTTGTCCGCCCTGAATTTCGCCGGCGTGGCATCGGCACCTCGCTGCTTGCAGGCGTGGCCCGTGCAGCGGAAGGGGAAAATCGCACTTTCGTGCGTTGGACTGTGCTCGATTGGAACGCATGCGCGGTCGGGATGTACAGGGCGCTGGGCGCCGACTTCCTGGATGAGTGGCGCACGGTTCTGCTGGCGGGAGAGGGGCTGAAGAAATTAGTGGCACGAGATGGTTGAGGCGAAGGTCGCATCTGGTGCAGGCACGATGCAGGTATGACACACGAGGAGAGTTCAATGGTGCGAAGATATGTCGCAGTTGCGGTACTCGCAGTAGCAGTGTGGTTGACCGGAGTCAGCGGCGCGGAGGCACAGTCGGCGATGCTAAATCTGCCACGGGTCAGCCAGCGTGCAGAGGTGATGCAGCGCGTCGGTATCACCGACATCACGATTGATTACGCCCGGCCACTGGTGCACGGCAGGAAGATTTTCGGCGGTATTGCGCCCTACGGAAAAGTATGGCGCGCCGGCGCGAACGAGAACACGACGATCGCCTTGAGCGATCCGATCACTATCGACGGCCATGCGCTTGCCAAAGGAACATATGGCCTGCACATGATTCCGGGCGAGAGCTCATGGATCGTCATCTTCTCCAGGAATTCGACCGCATGGGGCAGCTTTACCTACGACCAGGCAGAAGATGCTCTGCGCATCACAGTACATCCGCAGACTATCGCGGATCAGGATGTGCTCAGTTACACAATTGACGACCCGACGCTCACATCCGCGGCGGTCACTATGCGCTGGGAGAAGGTCGCGGTGTCGTTCAAGGTGGAGGTCGACACGCCTGAACTGGTTGCGGCGAGCCTGCGCAACCAGCTTCGCGGACGCGCGCAATTCGAATGGGAGCCGTGGTCGGAGGCGGCGACGTATCTGCTGGACAATCATCTCAACGCGGAAGAGGCGTCGAAATATGCGCAGGCGTCCATCGACAACGAAGACCGTTTCGAGAATGAATACGTAAAGGCCCGCGCTTTAACCGTGCTCGGCCGCAAGGATGAGGCGAAGGCCGCGCGCGATCGAGCGATTCAGATGGGCACGCAACTGCAGATCCAGAGTTATGCCCGAGGGCTGCAGGCGCAGGGCCACTATGAAGAAGCGCTGGATCTCTTCCGCGACAATATCAAGAAGGATCCGAATAGCTGGGTCGCGCACAATGAGGCGGCGCGGCTGGCCGTGGCGCAGGGTGACTACGACACGGCTCTCAAAGAGATGAAACTTGCTTTCTCGTCGGCTCCGGAGACGTTTCGAGGGCAGATCAGCAACCTCATCACGCAACTGCAGAACAAGGTGGATATCAACAAGTAGCGTGGTACGGCGAGTCGTACCTGAGTTCGCTTGTCACGCTACAGGTAGCTCAGCCACCATGCTTTGTGGCGGCGCTTGTACTGCGCGAACCATACGCACGGGAAATAGAGCAGGACGACGATCACGAGCCAGGTGAGATAGACCACGGGAAGGCCGTGGCCGTAACCGTCGGGGACCTGGTTCATCCAGAAGCTGCCCTTCCACAGCCATGCGACCGGCTGATGCGAGAGCTTCGCCAGAAGAATGGCAGCGAAGTGGATGGCATAGAGATGCAGGACGTAAAAGAAGAGCGGCACACGGCCGAAGACCACGAGTGGTTTGCTCCAGCGTTGAAAGCGCTCCGACGGGCTGACCCTGTCTACGACAGAAAAGAGGATCAGTGAGGGACCGAGGATCATCAGCAGAAACTGTAGCGACGGCGGATACTTTTCCAGATCCAGAAAGCTGACGATGCTCATGGACAGCGTGCTCTGCGGATGCCATTGTCCCGGCGAGTTGCCGGCCAGACCATCGACCGGATTGCCATAAGCATTGAAGGCGCGCAGCACGAGGAAGGCCGCGGTTGCGACGGAACCAAGCAGGAGCATGGT
>JAUTWX010000090.1 GCA_030838385.1 Acidobacteriaceae bacterium | reverse complement strand
GATGGGGAGGCGGACGATTTCCATGTCGGCTTCTTCATAGTCGCGCTCGTGAGGGCCGGGAGTGAGGTCTTCGGCGACGAAGATGTGCTGTCGCTGACGGGCGAAGCCGTAGGCGATCCACATCCAGGGGAGCTCGGTCATGCGGCCGGCGACGAGACCGGTCTCTTCGCGGAGCTCGCCGCGCGCGAGCTCTTCGGGGTTGTTGACTTCGGCTTCCCAGCCGCCCTGCGGCAGCTCGAGCGCGCGCTCGCCGATGGTGTAGCGGTACTGCTCGACCAGCCAGATGTGATCGCCATCGATGGGGAGGATGGAGGCGCAGTCGTGCTTGTCGACGACGCCGTAGATGCCGCGGGTGCCGTTCGCGCGTTCGATATCGTCCTCGCGGACGCTGAGCCAGGGGTTGCGATAGACCTCGCGGGAGGAGAGGGTGCGAATAGCCATGAATTACAGGATGGCAGGGACTGGCCGTCCGGGCAACGGCACCTTCGGCGCGGGTGCCGTGGTTCGCTTCCTTTGGTCGCTCACGCTTGGGTCAGTTCACTCCACGCAAAATCGAGATGTGGGGCACCCGGCCGCGAAGGATTTGCCATCCGGGCAGACGCACTCGCGCGCCGTGTTTGGACTGGGAAGGCCTCCGATGGACGCCGCCGTTTTGTTTTGCGCAAGCCACATCTCAAAAGCGAGATGTGGGGCAACCATTTCGTGGGGCGTTCAAAAGGAAAATGCGTGCCTTCCAGCGCAAGCGCCTTGCTGTAACGCTACATTTGCGGGGAGCCGGGGTTGGAATACCTATGGTGGAGCGGCACTTGCATGACGTTGTTTCTCATGGCGATGTTTCTTGCTTATAGGTGCAACGGCAGCAGGAGCGGCCCCCATCGAAGTCCACTGCGAGCGAGTTTTCTCGCGGGTTGTGGAAGTGCAAGAGGAAAGGCAAGGAGGGTACATGCGAGCACGATTTGGAATGATGGCGATACTGATCGGTCTGGGATTGACCACAATTGGAGTGGCTGGAGCGAAGGCTCAGGAGGGACCACCGCCCCCGGGATACTACAACCAGCCATGGACGCAGAATTCAGATGAGTATCGCAGCGATATCGGGCGGAGAGGATTTCATGACGGCATCGAAGGCGCGCGGAGGGATTTTGAAAATCATCGTCAGCCCAACGTGAATAATCGCGATGAGTACCGGCATCCGAGCGTGGGGGGCCGGGACCGGCATGAGTATCGGGAGGCGTTTCGCCGGGGCTACGATGTTGGTGTGCAGCACATCATGAACGGCGACCGCCACCGCGATCGCGACGACGATCGTCACTGATTGCTGTCACGGTTCAAAAAAAGAAGACCCGCGTCAGGCGGGTCTTTCTTTTTTGTGCGCGGTAGGATCGATGGCGGAGCGGGACGAGAGCAGAAGCGGTTCAGGGGGACGGTGAAGGAAGCGAGTCTGCCGTGTATCGGAAGACTAGAATAACGATTAGCTAAGGCACGGCGCGATGATATGTTGA
This sequence comes from Acidobacteriaceae bacterium, assembly GCA_030838385.1. Classification (GTDB taxonomy): domain Bacteria; phylum Acidobacteriota; class Terriglobia; order Terriglobales; family Acidobacteriaceae; genus KBS-83. The sequence continues at coordinate 9,098 of JAUTWX010000090.1, read as the reverse complement.
AGCGGCGGGATGGGGAGAACGAAACGGAGAACCAAGCGGAGAACGAAACGGAGAACGAGACGGAGAACGAGATGATGACGAAGCGGTTTTCGAGGCGGAAGTTTGGACAGTTGCTGGGCGCGGCGGCGGGTACGGCGGCGCTTCCGGGCGGAGCGGCCTTGGCGCAGGCGCAGAGTGCAAGCGCGTCGAGCGCAGGCGAAGCGAGTGGAAGTACGGCGAGGAAATTTCCGCAGGGGTTTCTGTGGGGGTCGGCCACGGCTTCGTACCAGGTGGAGGGCGCGGTGCATGAGGACGGGCGCGGGCCGTCGATCTGGGACACCTTCTCGCACACGCCGGGCAAGACGCACAACGGGGATACGGGCGACGTGGCGGATGACCACTATCACCGCTACAAGGAAGATATCGGGCTGATGAGAGAGCTGGGCCTGACGACGTATCGGTTCTCGATTGCGTGGTCGCGAATTTTTCCTGAGGGCATGGGCGCGCGCAATCCGAAGGGCTTCGATTTTTACGATCGCATGCTGGACACGCTGCTGGAGGCGAAGACTGCGCCCTACTGCACGCTGTACCACTGGGATCTGCCGCAGACTTTGCAGGACAAGGGCGGCTGGCAGAACCGGGATACGGCGAAGGCGTTTGCCGAGTACGCGGGCGTGGTTGCGGAGCATCTGTCGGACCGCGTGAAGCACTTCATGACGGTGAATGAGCTGCGCAGCTATGTGGATGCCGGCTATCGCAACGGCGTGCATGCGCCGGGGCTGAAGCTGGACAGAAAAGATCTGGCGCAGGTGGCGCACTACGCGGTGCTGGGGCATGGGCTGGCAGTGGAGGCGATCCGCGCGCATGCGAAGCCGGGGACGAAGGTGGGGTTTGCGGACAACCCGCAGGCGGCGACGCCGGTCATTGAAACGCCGGAGCACATTGCGGCGTCGGAGCGCGCGATGCGCGAAGAGAATGCGATGTTCGGCACAGTGATCTTCGAGGGCAAGTACACGGATGCGTACCTGAAGAAGCTGGGGGCGGATGCGCCGAAGTTCACCGCGGAGGAGTTGAAGACGATCTCCGCGCCGCTGGATTTTCTGGGGTTGAATGTCTACACCGGTGACTTTGTGCGTGCCGATGAGTCGTCACCTGTGGGGTACGCAACGGTGAAGCGGCCGGCGTCGTCTCCGCACATGTATAGCGACTGGCTGTTCGTTGCGCCGGAAGCGCTGTACTGGGCGCCGAAGATCGTGGCGAAGATCTGGAAGGTGAAGGAGATGTACATCACGGAGAATGGGTGCTCGTCGGCGGACGTGTTGACGCCGGATGGGCATGTGTACGACTCGGACCGGATTATGTATCTGCGGAATTACATGACGCAGCTGCATCGCGCGGTGAGCGAGGGCGTGCCGGTGAAGGGATATTTCCTGTGGAGTTTGCTGGATAACTACGAGTGGGCAGATGGGTATTTGAAGCGGTTTGGGATTACTTATGTGGATTTTGAGACGCAGAAGCGGACGCCTAAGTTGAGCTCGGCTTATTACAGGGAAGTTATTCGGCGGAATGGGTTGGCTTAGTTGCAGGGATCAGGGATTAGGAAACGACATGTTCATCGAATTATCCTTGATCGCAAATCATTCTGAGATATATCTCCTTGCGAAATGTGCGCAGGCACGTAAATGGATGGTCGTCCGCCAAAGCGCACTAGTGGCCATCAAGTTATTGGGACGGGTTAGCCGCGTTTCCATTCGGCTCAGGCCAAACACTTTTCCAGAATGCGACGCTGGAGCACTAAATGTACAAAGCTCTCGCTTTTGTGATCACGCCAGTATTCATTTGAGAAGCGATTTCCCGACATAAATCCACATTCCACGCCCAGGAGCGGCCTATCTGGTCTTTTCCGAAAAGCGTACAATGCGTTCGTTTGCAGACGCCAACACTGGGTAGCTTGGTCGAGACATAATTTTCGAGGAAGCAAATTCCTCGAAATTCCGATTTATCACCTATGAGGGGAAGCTTATGGGAGGGTTTGCGTTCGGAGTCCCAACAACATTCATCAGCCTTAGCTCGGTTGTAATGGGTGCTATCTTTCTCACGGCAGCGCTGATAGATCTAAGTCGGAAGCGCAGGAGTGGGGTTCATCGCAGAATTCCTAAAGCGTTGTACACATTTGCAGCAGCGGTGATACTGGACATGGCATTAATGGGCTGGCTGGGGTCAGGCCCTTTTGAGTCTTTGTTTATTCAGTCGAAAAGCTTCCCTTCATTGCTCATAGCTGGGAGCTGTTCATTGTTGATCATTACTGTGCTTCTTCTACGAACGAAATCTGGTCCCGGAATAAACCCGCTGCGAAGCGGCGTTTGGGTATTAATGGTTATCGCTGGCCTTGGCATCATCTGGCTTATAGTATGAGCGCATAGTTGCAGCACAGCACATTTAGGTTGCTTGTAGACATGCACGCGATCTGTCGAGGCAAGAGTTAGCGAGTCGGTTCAGGCATATTTGTGGTTGTAAGCATTGTTTTCGGTCGGCGAGAGTTCTGGTCGGGGAGCAAGAATCCTGATAATCAGCTGCGGCGAGTCTGCTAACTTCTCCGATCCGGATATACCAGCAGCGATTCGGCGGGAGAGCGGGAAGCTTATGGGAGGGTTTGCTTTCGGGATCCCGGTATTATTCATCGGCATTAGCTCGGTTGTAATAGAAGAAGCAGAGAACATGCGACAACTACGTTTTTCCGTTTTCTTCAGCCTGATCGTGGCTCTGGGGTCCGTCGCGTTGCTGAGTCCTGCGAATGCCACTGCTGAACACGAAGGCCCCCGCAATGGCGCAACCTATATCACCACCGTTTTAGATTCGAGTGGAAACTTTACCACTCGCACGGTACTTACGCTGCACGCGGACCACACAATGTCCGTAGTCGCTGCCGACCAAGGAGGGCCGACATTCTTCTTTACCAGCCAACTCGGCTCGTGGAAACCAGATGGAAAGGGTGGAGTAGTCGCAAAGACACTCGACTTCGACTATCCCCCAAATGCAGACGTTGTGCGCATCGATTACACGATCAGTTTCGATTCTGACCACGATCGAGTGACCGGCACCGAAACACTCACTGCATTCCCGCTACAAGGAAATCCCTTGGATGGCGGAGGAACGGTGCTGACCACAGCTACTTTTACCGGTGAATTGGTGAAACCCTAGCTTCCGGAGGAGAACATAACCTTCTGGGCTGATCGACGCGGCGGGCCCTGGGCTGGATTCGGTCAGCGCTGCGAGGTGTGGGCCCGATTTTGTGGCGCCCCAACTAAGAACTGTGACCGTTGCATTTTAGTACGCCCAGGAATTTGCTCCATGGGCCTACTGAATCGCGGTATTGGTGGGCCATTACTCTTGAGATTTGGTGCAGGTGGGTCAGATCGTGGGCGGCCCAGGTTGCCAGCAGTTGCGAGAGTGTGACTGCTCCGAGGGCGGGGTGTTGCCCGCGGCGCTCGAGGTCTTGCGGTTGCAGGTTGAGAGCGCTTAGTTGGTCCAGGTTTTCTGAGCGCAGGCGAGTGAATTCGTCCAGTAACTCACTCAGTGACATGTTGTGGCTCTCGCTGGCGAATCCCGTGCGGTCGAAGGGCTCGAATGTCTGAGTCTCGCCGAATTGCAGAATAGTTTTCGCTCGCGGCATCCAGTCGGTGCGTTCACCGTGGATGAGATGCCCGATGATGTCGCAGGGACTCCAGGTGTTTTCGCCCTCGTTGCGATGTGTCCATGTTTCCGGGAGGCCGCGCAGGAGTGCATTCAGGGGGGCTGGGGTGCGAGTGAGGAGGGCGATTGTGTCTTGCAGGTTTTGTTCCATGGCTGCCGATACTGAATGTGTGATCTCCCACGATTCCCTTCGCGCTGCTCTGCTCTGGATGGGACACTAGTTATTGTGGCACTTTGGGCGAACCGCAGATCCAGCAATGTGGAGTGAGGGTTTGGTGCTTAGCCGAGACGCTTCGGGTGGCGTGCGATCCGGTTCATAGAGCCGGTCGAGCGACCTGCGCAGCAGCGGGTAGCAGTTGCATGCGGCCTTTTCGAAGTGGCGGCGATCCGAAATCGTGATCTTGCCGCGCTGGTGGTGAAGCAGGCCCTTGCGCTCCATGATGCTCAGAATCCCGTTGACGGTGGTGCGACGCGAGCCGATCATCTGGCCGAGGAATTCCTGGGTGATTTGGATGGTGTCGCTGTCGACGCGATCGCGGATCATGAGCAGCCAGCGTGCGAGCCGCGGTTCGGATTCGTGAAGCTTGTTGCAGGCGGCTACCTGACTCAGCCCGAGACTTTGCACCTGCACTAATTCAAGAACACGGTCGCGGATCTCCTCCTCTGCCTTGAAGCATTCCCGCAGCACGGGGAGCGGAACGCGATAGCCGGAGCCGGGCACCTGCATGAAGCATTCATTGGCGGGAGCGATAGGGCCGATGATGTGGAATGCGCCGACCACACCCTCATTCCCCATGAGGCCGACTTCCGTGGATGCACCGTTGTCGAGTCCGGCGACGATGGAGGCGATGCCTCCGGTCAGGAAATGACAATACTGCGGCATCTCATCCGGCCAATAGAGCTGCGTGCGGACAGGAAGCGCCACGTGCTTCGAAGAGGAAAGAATCTGCTCGCGAAAACGAGCAGAGATTGCATCGAGTAATCGATTGCCCGTTGGCTTCGCCATGCCAGTCCTGTGCTTCACGAATCGCAGAGGACCAGCGCAAACCGTCCTACGTTGCGCCCCTGAGAAAAGGAAATTGAAAATGTACCGATGTGCCGGACTATATGCCCGAGGGACGGTGCGCATCTGCCTCACAAGAGACAGACAAGACAGGGCAACTGTGGCAAGATCCTTTGCCATCCTTTGCCGTTGTGTCTTGCGGCGGACAGTGAGGGCATGGCGTCCCGCCCATACTAGGCCGATATCTGTTCCAGCGGAGATGACGTGTGGACACCTCGCCAACCATACTTTTCTACGGTCACGATGAGCTGTTGCTGATGACGCGCCGGCGGATTCTTGAGGGTGCCGGCTTTCGGGCAGGTGTTACGTCGCAAATGATGGAGATTCCGCGGCTGGTCCGCGAGCTTCCCGCAGACCTGGTTGTCCTGTGTCACAGCCTTTCCCGCACGGAATGCGTAGCGGCGGCCCTGGTCGCCAAGAATCATCGACCCGATGTACGGATGCTGCTGATGGTGGCGGACGGCTTCTTTCTAGAACGCGATTACGCGATGAGCGAGGTTGCCGACGATATCTTCACTCTGTCGCTGGAACCGGAGAACCTTGTAGCCAAGGTGAGATCGATGCTCAAAGACCAACCGCAAGGCAGGGTGATGCTTTTCCCCGAGGAAGCACAAATGCGAGGAAGCCGTCTCGCCCGGACAAGCTGAGGAGCGCACTGTCGTCCGGCATGTACCGGAGCAGGCAGTTCCTCTGAAAACTCCCCTGAAAATGTGGCCCCCGCGCCTGCCCTAGGAGGGGGGGCCACTTTTTTTGTTGTATTCACGAGGGAGTGCTGCTGCCGAGTCGCTTAGCTCTTCTGGGCTTTGGCGAAGCGCTCGTTTACCTTGTCCCAGTTGACGGTGTTCCACCAGGCTTTCAGATAGTCAGGACGCTTGTTCTGGTACTTGAGGTAGTAGGCGTGCTCCCACACGTCGTTGCCTAGCACGGGGTATTTGCCGTCGGTGATGGGGTTGTCCTGGTTGGGCGTGGTGACGATGGAGAGCTTGCCGCCGCTCCACACTAACCAGCCCCACCCGCTGCCGAATTGCGCGGCAGTCTTTTCTTCGAACTGGGTCTTGAAGTCGTTGAAGCTGCCGAAGTCTTTCTTGATGGCATCGGCGATGGGGCCGGTGGGATCGCCGCCGCCCTTGGGCTTCATGATCTCCCAGAACATGGAGTGGTTGAGATGGCCGCCGCCGTTGTTGCGGACGACGCCGCGAACATCTTCAGGGACCTTGGATAGATTCTTGATGATTTCCTCGGGTGTCTGATTGCCGAGCTCGGGATGCTTCTCGACCGCGCCGTTCAACTTAGCGACGTAGGCGGCGTGGTGCTTGTCGTGATGGAGCTTCATGGTCGCTTCGTCGATGTGGGGCTCGAGTGCGGCGTAGTCGTAGGGAAGTGGTGGAACTTCGAAAGCCAAAGCGTGTCCTCCTCAGTTGGGACCGGGTTTTGAAAACCAGGTGGTTGGGCCGGAGTATGCGGCCGGGATATGACTCGTCATTGCCGTGTCCGGCTCCGCGCTGACGAAACAGCGGGGAATGGGAGACGGACAGGCGGGCAAAATTCTGTATACACGAGTATGGATGCAGCGTGGGGCCGCGGGGTTCCATGAGGCCGGGCCTGGCTGGAACGATGTGGGGTTTCGTGCGAGTCTAAAGCGCGGCTGACGCCGCGGCACGAGGACTACCACGGCTGCAAGGATGTGAGGTTTCGTGCGAGTCTAAGGCGCGGCTGTGCCGCGGCGCGGAGGATCACGGCGGCTGGACCGATGTGAGCTCTGTGCGAGTCTAAGGCGCGGCTAACGCCGCGGCGCGGAGGATCACGGCGGCTGCACCGATGTGAGCTCTGTGCAAGTCTAAGGCGCGGCTGCGCCGCGGCGGGGAGGATCACGGCGGCTGCACCGATGTGAGCTCTGTGCGAGTCTAAGGCGCGGTTAACGCCGCGGCACGGCGGACTACCACGGCTGCAAGGATGTGAGGTTTCGTGCGAGTCTAAAGGGGAGTAGCACGTTCCGTTTGGCCAAACCACGCATAACCCGACGCCAACTGCTGCGCGAGGCTGGCGCAGCCGGCATGCTTGCCCTGGGCGCTCCCGCGACCATTGCGGAAGCACTGCAGAACCAGCCGACGGCACCGGCGGGCAGCCAGGCGCCGAAGCCGCAAGAGCAGGCCGCTGAGCAGTACCGGCATCCGCCGGGCGTGTTCATCAACCGCCCGCTGACCCAGGTGCCGAAGGCGGCCGAAGACCTGCTGGACGACATGGAGGGGCGCAACTGCGACTTCTTCTTCAATGAGGTGCATCCGAAGACGGGGCTGGTGCGGGACCGGGCGCCGTCGAATGGGCGCTCGCTGAGCCGTGCGGCATCGATCGCTTCCACCGGCTTCGGGCTGAGCGCGATGTGCATTGCGCACAAGCGGCACTATCTGCGGCCGCTGGACTGCGAGCAGCGGGTGGAGAAGACGCTGGCCTATCTGCTGAACGAGTGCCCGCACGAGCATGGCTTCCTGTACCACTTCATCGACCTCGAGAGCGGCAAGCGGTTATTCAATTCCGAGCTGTCGTCGATCGACACCTCGCTGCTGCTATGCGGCATTCTGCATTGCCGCACCTATTTCGAGGGCAACAAGCGGATCGAGAACCTGGCGACCACGCTCTACAGGCGGGTGGACTGGCAGTGGATGCTGAATGGCGGCGACACGCTGTCGATGGGCTGGCTGCCGGAGCAGGGATTCCTGAAACATCGCTGGGATATTTATGCCGAGCTGACGACGATGTACCTGCTGGCGATCGCGTCGCCGACACACCCGGTGACTGCGGCGAGCTGGGAAGCGCTGCAGCGGCCGATCGTGCCCTATGGTGGCATCGACTACATCACCGGCGTGGCGCCGCTGTTTATCCACCAGTACCCGCAGGCCTGGGTCGACTATCGCGACATTCGCGACAAGCACGCGAACTACTTCACCAACTCGATTGCGGCGACGCGGGCACACCAGCTCTGGTGCCTGGTGCAGGGGCAGAAGTACCCCTGGATCGACGAGAACATGTGGGGCATCAGTGCATCGGATTCGCGGATGGGCTACCGCGTATGGGGTGGGCCGCCCACGATGGGCGAGCCGGACGGCACGGTGGTGCCGTGCGCGTGTGCGGGGTCGGTGGTGTTTCTGCCGGCAGAATGCGCGCATGTGCTGCTGACCATGCGCAACCGCTACAAAGATCGGGTGTATCAGCGGTATGGGTTTGTGGATGCGTTTCAGCCGACGGCAGGGTGGTTTGCCGAGGATGTGATCGGGATCGATGTGGGCATCGGACTGTTGATGGCGGAGAATCTGCGGACGGGTTCGGTGTGGGAGTCGTTCATGAAGAACCGGGAGATCCAGCACGCGATGCGGGAGTGCAGCTTCCGTCCCGATCCGGATGCGAATACGCAGGTGTTGTGAGGGACTAGCCGTCACCGTGCAACGGCGCCGGTGGCGCTTGTTGTGGGTTCGCTCCCCGAAGGTCGCTCACGTTTGGAGCTGTGGGCGATTGAGCGGTTCACTGCGAGCTTTCGGGGTACCCCACCCTTCGCTTTGCTCAGGATGGGGCACCCGGGATTGGGTGGTCCTTCGAGCAGAACAATATATCCCTCCACTTCGCCGATCGCTTTGCGAGCGATGGCTCCGGTCGGGACGACGACGACAACATGGATTTGGTCGTAATGCCCATTTTGTATCCGGGGATGGGGGTGCGGCGTCTTACACGCATTGTGAATTTTTCATGCGCCAGTTGTGAGGCGGAGCGGCGCGGCCTGAGGATGTGCGAGGTGGGAAAAAACGCGTGAGTGAAGACCACGGGATGTACCGGTGGATCGATGGACATGGCGAGGCGCCGGGCGCGCCTGGCCTGGAGCCGCGATGGACGTCAAGCCAGAAGTCGGTCGTAGGGACGGCTTATTCCACATCGAGCAAGATTTGGTGGACGACCTCCCATGGGACGATCAACGAGATCTATAACCCGACCATCGACAAGCCGCAGGTGCGTGACCTGGAGTTGCTGGTGACGGACGGCGAGAGCTTTGTCCACGAAGAGAAGCGCGACCTGAAGCACAGCTTCTGCTATCTGGCGCCGGATGCACCGGCGGTGGGCATTGTGAACCGCGACCCCGCGGGACGATACACCATCACCAAGGCGATCATCAGCGACCCGCATGCGCCGGTGCTGCTGATGCACGTGAAGTTTTCGGGCGACCCCGATGTGCTGCGCAAGCTGAAGGCCTACGCGCTGCTGGCGCCGCACCTAGAGGTGGGGGGCGCGCACAACAACGGCCGCGTGCTGGATGTGGCCGGCCGGCAGGTGCTGCTGGCGTGGAAGGGCGCATCGGCGCTGGCCATGGCGGTGGATT
>JAUTWX010000251.1 GCA_030838385.1 Acidobacteriaceae bacterium | reverse complement strand
CACTTAGTGCGCGCAGCCCGGTGAAGAAGCGTGCGATCCAATTCCGGCCTGCTGACTCCGCAAGCATTGTTCCCGGCATGGCAAGGGAGAGGAAGGCGGCTAAGGGCGTCGCTCCCATCGCGGCAAGATCGCTCAGCCCACGGGCCAGGCAGCGGTGGCCTACCGATTCCGGCGGATGGAGATCCCGGCGGAAGTGCCGTCCCTCCAACGTAAAATCGGTGGTGACAAGCACTTCACATCCGGCGGGCGGACGCAGAATCGCGCAATCATCGCCGATGCCGAGGGTTATTGCCTTGTTGCTGGTTGAGAATCCGCGGCGAATCTGCTCGATCAGGCCCAGCTCTCCCAACGGTTTTGGCGATCTTGTCATCTCATAAAGCAGCATAAACGGTAGGCCCAGCGTGGCACTTTCGTGGTAGTTACACGGTGACCCGTTGGTGACAGTCTGTTGCACGAGGGTACCCGGTTTGTTACCCTCACAGAGGACGCTCACGAGAGATTGCAATTCTGAAATGACGATTGGTGAACTTCATTTGTCTGGTTCAATTTCACCAATTGCAGACCTCTCCGAGCCGCGGCTTCGCTTCGCGGACAAATTCTGGGCCAGGGACTCTGCTTGAAGCTTAAAAAGCGCTACTACATCATGTTCCTCAGCCGCGACGAAGACGGTACCCTGAATAAGGTTCCGGTTCCCCTTCACTATGCTTATCTTTTCGTAGCAGCCGCAGCCATCGGAATGTTTACCATCACCGGATTGGCTGGCTCGTATTCGCGAATGCTGATCAAGACGGCCCGCTTCAATCAGCTTCGGCAGGATCACAACTCACTCCAGAAGGACTATGCGCACCTCGAGAAGGCCGCGCATGAGAAGGACATCCAGGCGGCTTCGCTCGGCTCTCTGGCAAGCGAGGTCTCCGCACTGTACGGCTTGACGGCAAATAAGCTGGCGGTCCCCATGAGCAAGCTCAACGAAACGCGCCGTGCCAAGTCCGCAGGTATAGCTGAATCCGTTGCCTCCGCACACCTGGTCGGTTCCAGCGATATCTCCGACGAGGGCTATTACAAGTCTGTGGACGCCTTTTACGCCCTGCGCAACTCTGCGATGAACGGAATGGTCATGCGACGGCCTTCGAACATTGGCGGTCCCGGCTACACCTCGACCAGTCTCTTCGGACAAGGCGGCATCGGGAGCGCGGAAGCTGCTGCCTATATTCCCACACTCTGGCCCATCATGGGACCAATCACCAGTAGCTTCGGCCAACGCCAGGACCCGGTTCTGGGTAACGGCGAAGGCGAGTTCCACAGCGGCATAGACATCTCCGCGCCCAACGGCGTTCCCATCCGCGCTACAGGCGATGGCACAGTGCAAGAAGCCCAGATGTCCAACGGTTACGGCCGCGAGGTGGTTATCGACCACGGCCACGGCGTTGAGACTGTCTACGGACATATGTCCGGCTTTGCTGTGATTGCGGGCCAGACAATAGTCCGCGGTCAGGTGATCGGATACGTCGGGCACAGCGGGCGCACCACCGGCTCTCACTTGCACTACGAGGTCCGCATCCGCAACACGCCGGTCAATCCGCACAAGTATCTGCGAACCACGCTGGCAGACCTGGGCAGCGAGGTAGGACCGAAGAAAGGCGAATAACTTCTTTCGAAAATCGAAGACGGCAGGGTTGACGCACCGGTCAGCTCTGCCGTTTTTTCTGCCGCTATGGTGCCCTTCGCCTGCCCGACTGTTATTGTGGCTGTACTTCTATGAGCTTCAATCCGATCAGCGCTTTTCTCCTGCTTCCGGTCATGCTCGTCATGATCGAGCTTGGCCGCCGCTTTCGCCTCAAACACAAGGCGCCCCCGGAGGGCACTGCGATCGAAAGTTCCATCTTCGCGCTCTTTGGGTTATTGCTGGCCTTTACCTTCTCCGGTGCGGTCGCCCGTTACGACGCCCATCGTCAGCTTCTTGTCAAAGAGACCAACGCCATCGGCACCGCCTACCTCCGCCTCGATCTACTCCCTCCGGCCGCTCAACCTGCGCTCCGCCAGCTCTTCCGCGACTACACCGACTCGCGCCGTCATCTCTACGACGCTGTCTCCAACGAGGTCTCGCCGGCTACGGAGCATCTACAGCGCGAGATCTGGCAGCGGTCTGTGGCCGCCGCTTCTTCGCCTGGGGCAAACGTCGACGCCACGAAGATGCTCCTCCCCGCACTCAACGACATGATCGACATCACGAGCACTCGGCGGAACGCCTTCAACATGCACCCGCCAGAAATTGTCTTCCTGCTGCTCTTCGTCTTCAGCGCCGGCGCGGCCTTTCTCGGCGGCTACAGCATGGCGGTTCGCGGCCGAAGCTGGTTCCACATGTTTGCCCTTTCCATGGCGGTTACGTTGACGATCTATGCCACCCTTGAGATCGAATATCCGCGTCGGGGGCTCATTCGTCTCAAAGACACTGACAACACCCTTCTCGATCTGCGCAACTCGATGAAATAACGGGTTGGTCGCTCCTCGTTGTGTGGAGGGCCTGACTTGCCGGGACCAAATGCCGTTCGCCAAAGCCGCGAGGGGACTGGATGTCCGAAGGTCTCTACGATCGCGAAAATAAACATTTTCCCGTTACTTTAGTGCACCTTTCCGGTCATATCCGATCGGCTGCCCGGCCGATATAGTCACCGTGGAGTAGCGCCGGCGCACAAGATGCGTCGTTCAGCCCTGCAATCAAGAGGGTTACCTCATCTGGTGTCGCAAGGGAAGGAATTCACATGGTTCAGACTTCAGCCTCTTTTCGGTGCGGTGCGCAGGACGCCGATGGATCCATCTCGCTCTCGGAGATCATCTCGGCGCTCTCCTACGCGTTGGACCTGACCGAAGGGGCGGTACATGGGCACGCGCTGCGCAGCTGTCTGATGGGCATGCGTATCGCCCAGGAGGCAAAGCTTCCGTCTGACCAGACCAGCGGCCTCTACTTCGCGCTCCTGCTCAAAGACATCGGCTGCAGCAGCAATGCGAGCCGCCTTTCTCAGATCGTCGGTGGAGACGACCGCGCCATGAAGGCCGGGATCAAATTCGAAGACTGGACCAGGCCGCATCAGCCGAATCTGTCGATCCTGAAATTGCTTTGGAAGCATGTTCTTCCGAGTGCCGGAGCCGCGGCGAAGGTGGCCAGAATTCTTCGTATCGGTCTGACGCAGCACAGGAACAATCAGGAGATGGTCGGCCTCCGCAGCGACCGCGGCGCGGACATCATCACCAAACTCGGCATGGGTGAGTTCGCCGCCGAGGCCGTTCGCAGCCTGGACGAGCACTGGGACGGCAGCGGCTACCCGGACAGCATGAAGGGGGAGCAGATCCCGCTTCTGGCCCGCATCTGTGCCGTGGCGCAGCATCTCGATATCTTCTCCGCCGGCCGCGGACCGCAAAACGCGATCGACACGCTCGAGGAACGCAGTGGCACCTGGTTCGATCCCCAGCTTGTTCGCATTGCGCTCTCGGTGCACCGGCGCGGCACGTTATGGACAAACTGTTCTCCCAGTGATCGTGAGGAAGATACGCGGCAGGCGGTTCTCGACCTGGATACAGGCACAAGACATAAGCTCGAGCCGGGCCAGGTCGATCAGATCTGCGAAGCTTTCGCCGATGTGGTCGATGCAAAGTCGCACTTCACCTTCCGCCATTCCATGGGCGTTGCGGACGCGGCGCTTGGCATTGCCGAAACCATGGGATTGCCTGCCAACCGCGTGCAACTGGTCCACCGCGCCGCTCTGCTCCATGACATTGGAAAGCTCAGCGTCTCGAACGCCATCCTCGATAAGCGATCTGTGTTGAGCGCCAGCGAATGGAAGGTGGTCCATCAGCATCCCAGGATTACCCGCCTGATCCTCGAGCGCGTCCGCTCCTTCCGCGAGATGGCCGTCATTGCGGGCGAGCACCACGAAAAGCTGGACGGCGCCGGCTATCCTGACCGCCTCACGGCACTTGACCTTTCTCG
>JAUTWX010000245.1 GCA_030838385.1 Acidobacteriaceae bacterium | reverse complement strand
TCTATGGTCATGGTTGACGGTCAGGTCGTCGTGAAGGATGGCCGGATGACTGACCCCCGGTGGGAGGGTTTGAACGACCGAGCGCGACAGGTCGGGTTGGACCTGCTCGAAGCCGAGCGCCGATAGGTACGGCGAAGATTGGTGTGGCGAGACAGGAGCATACAGGAGACAGCGGCGCGGGCGGTTTTGCGGGGGAAACGCGCGCGTTCGGCCCTGGGACGCAGTACTACTACCGATTTGAGGAAACGCTTGGATACATCGCGGATTTATCAACGGATCGACCATGGTGGTCAGGCGCGAGCGTAGTTCTCCAAATATTTAATGATCCACAATTGTTGAGCAGTCGTCTAACCGATCCTGGAAAGGACGAACTCGAAGAATTCTTTGATGTCCTCTGGCCTAGGTTCTCGACCTTCGCATTGTCGACCAGGCGGATAGCGGAGCAGGTCGACCTCTGATCTGCCCGGGCGGAGCCGGTCCGCTCCGCCCGCTGCCTAGGCGGCGAACCGCAGCGCCCGGACATCCTCCAAAATCCCCCGAAAAGCGGGTTCCGGGGCACAGCACATAGTTCGATAAGTATCCAGGAAGGGCAACCGGACAGTCAGTCTCGAACGCATACGGAATTGGGTCGCGCTCGAATTGCCAAACCGGCGCATGGTTGCCGATCGTCCGACCCATCGTCGTCTGCTGCTGGAGGCGGTGGGTGATCCATGCGGCCCTCCATTTTTGATGGCCGAGAAAGGGTGGTGACCGAGAAAAGGGAGCCCCGCCGAAGCGGTGGTCTGACCCCGCGCGTAAACGGACCAGACGGATCGCGCGCCGCAGAGAGCGTCCGGCAAGTCAGGACGCGGGAAGCCTCTCCGCTACGTAGCTAAGAACGCGAACCGCTAGGCCGACTTATGGCTTCCCCTGAATATCGCGTGGAAGATGATGCGCCCAGATTGCGGGCTCGTTCGCTGCATACGAGAATGCAAGTATCCCACACCGTGGCCGCCAGGGGCTAAATGCAAGTCACGAGACTGATGCAAAAATACCGCAACGAAGTACGTTCTTTGGCTGGCAAGCCGGGAATGAATTGACGGTCTTGAATGGAAGGTTACGGTGGTGGCCGCCGACCTTTGCTTCGCCCGCTCCCAGCGGAGCTTTTTCGAGGGCGACGCTCGAATGGTGTAACCATGGTCCTGCAAGGAATCATCTCTCTTTTCACCGCGTTGTTGCTCGGTGGATGCATGCAGGCAACGCTGAGTCAGACAACGCAGAATCCGGTGTCGGACGCCAATTTCACGGCGCGCGACAAGCAGCAGTTAGCGAACCCACCCTATGAGAGGGCGTCGATTCCACTCGCCTATCAACGTCAGATCGTTCAATACCACCGCAAGGAAGCGCCAGGCTCAATCCTGGTCGATACGGATGCGCGCTACGTCTACTACGTGCTGCCCGAGGGCAGGGCGATTCGCTACGGCGCGATCGTCGGCGAGGATGCGCAGGCTTGGTCCGGCGTCGCCAAGGTCGGTCGCAAGGCTGAATGGCCGGGATGGACACCGACCGAGGGTGAAAAGAAGCGGCTCGGCCCGCTCCCGAACTACGTCGAGGGCGGAGCCCACAATCCGATGGGCGCACGGGGCATTTATCTTTACTCCAGCGACAAGGACACTCTGTACCGTATCCACGGCACCAACCAACCTGGTTGGATTGGCCACGCCATTTCTTCGGGCTGCATCCGGCTGACCAACGAGGACGTAATCGATCTCTACAGTCGGGTGAAAATGGGCGCGATCGTTGTAGTGCTTGGTCCGAAGCAGAGTGACGCTCGCGTCGCATCGGCTGAGAGCAGCCTCCCCAATTAGGCGAGCCATCGCTAGAACGAGCCCGGAGGGGGATCGTGTCCAAGCTACCGATCGGGCCCTTCGCCGGATTGGCTGAAGTTTAAAAATCCCACCGCCCCCGCCGTGAAGCGGGAGAGTGTCTCCCTTGTTGGGAGGCGAACTCTGGGCTCAACACTCCCGTGCCGATGTGATGGCCATCACGGAATTCGTGCCGGGTCGCAGATGTCATCGAGGCGCTGCGGTGGAACCAGAGCCCGCCCCTGACGAAACAAGGTCCACGAGGCATTGGGCATAATTTGCGAGATTGTTTGGCAAGTCGATGTATCGACGGGTCCAGTCGTTCACGTTGATGATGCGACGGCCACGATCCTTGGCTGCATAATCCTTCAATTGAAGGATGAACATAGCGCTCTTCTCTAACGCCAAGATCGCCCTGTGGAGTTGGGTTACTGGCGTATCGGGTGTCTGATAGAGAAGTTCACGCTTGATGCTATCGCCGCTCTCTCTGATCATGTGTGTTGCCCATAGTGGATGAGCAATTGCCTGGCGGAATGCCTGCATGTCGGGCCCATCAACGGTGACGGCTCTGCCAGTGACGGCGGCTCTGAATTGTTGGGCAACGTCCTCTGGCAACTCCTCCACTGTGGATAGGAACCAGTCGACACTTTCGTTCAGCTTCTCTATCTCGACTTTTCGTTGTGCTTCTGTGGCGCACTCCGCACTGAATGCCTGAGCGGGGGCGAGCAACACGAAGATCATC